>CAZWVS010000046.1:10392-12252 GCA_964636935.1 uncultured Clostridiaceae bacterium | reverse complement strand
GGCTTTTTCAAAAACCATGCCTTAGGAAGCGAGCCTGTCGAGATTCGGAGTCCTCACCAGGTCGTTTCCGTATGCACCTATGAAATTTTTGCTGTGCTGGTCGGTCATTATCAACAAGATATTCGGGGATTTGTCGTTTCTGTTCATGGAAAACACCTCTTATATATTCACTTAACTCTGACTCAATTCTATATTCATGCGGCGGTTATGTCAAAAAGCATATCCAAAAGCATCAATGCCGGTAATGGTGAAAATATGAATATGCAGTATCTGACCAAAAACACCAATCAACCGAAAAGCATGATTTTAGCGAAGACGTGCAAGCGACCATATGCCGCGGTGTTTCAAGTCTGCCTGCCGACAATTTGAAAGAATCGATAGACGCGGCCGATGTCAATCTTTCAAAAGCAAAGAACAGCAAAAGAAACAAGGCGGTGATGTGAAAAACACCGAACAATCCCAATCGGACATTCATATTGATTGTAATATAAAATTCATACGCGGGTATTAATATAATATGAACAAATCAATGTCAAATCATATCGCAAAAAATAACCAAGGAGGTCATGAATATGAAATGTGAAGTTGTCAAGGAATTTCCCGACAGATTGTTTTATGCCGAGGAGGGACCGTTCATTTCACTGTATCAACCTACGCACAGGACATCGCCGGACAACAGGCAGGATCCCATCATGTTTAAAAATCTATTGAAGGAAATAGAAGAATCCCTTGAAGGGGGGTTTTCAAAAAAGGATATAGAAAGATTTATGCAGCCCTTTAGAGATATAAAAGATGACAAAGCTTTCTGGAACAACACACTGGACGGACTTGCAGTGCTTGCAAACCCGGAAAGATGCATCATTTATAAACTCAGCATGCCGGTAAAGGAGTTCCAGGTGGTAGCGGACAGCATCCATATAAAACCTTTGGTCCGATATTTCCAAACAGATGACAAATATCAGGTTCTCGGGCTTAGTCTGGACAGATTTGAACTGTATGAGGGAAACAGATACGGTTTTACAAAACTGGAAATACCTGAAGGTGATCCCATCACGCTTGAAGAAGTTTTGGGAAGCGAGCAGACCGACGCCTATCTATCATACGGTTCGTACAACGGGGCATCGGGCAACCCGATGTTTCACGGTCACGGCGACAGCAAGGCTGAAAAGGAAATCGATACAGAGAGATTTTTCCGATATGTGGATAAATATGTTTACGATAATTATTCAAAACCTTCAGGATTTCCGCTGA
Organism: uncultured Clostridiaceae bacterium; assembly: GCA_964636935.1. Taxonomy (GTDB): domain Bacteria; phylum Bacillota; class Clostridia; order DUPQ01; family DUPQ01; genus JAFGQE01. Next base: position 11,001 of record CAZWVS010000046.1, on the reverse strand, counting down.
TACTTGTAGCGGTAACCGAGCATCACGGGGAATTCAGGAAAATAAGCAGAAACCCCAACCTGGCAGAGAAGGGTATAAAAGAATCGCCGAAAGCCCTTGCAAAGGATGAAATGCAGGATGAGGTCTGGAAAATCATGGAACCTTTATATGTGGCGAGCACTCAAAAAGATATTGATGTATTCAACTCGCACGTCGGAAAGGGACTTGCATCGGATGATATAAATGAAACGGCATTAGCCGCAATTGAAGGAAGGGTCGATAAGCTTATTATCGAGAGGGATAAAATCGTACCGGGCAGACTGGACAGAAAAACAGCGCAAATAGCTACGGGCAAATTGGATGATCCGGGAATTGACGATGTGATAGACGATATTGCGGAAATCGTAATAAAAAACAAAGGCAGGGTGGTCGTTCTCCCCAAAGAAAGGATGCCGTCCGAAACAGGGATTGCTGCAATCTACAGATATTGAGGGAAGAAAAAAAGGGGGTTCGGATGTGACGGGCCTCTTTTTTTACCAAGAGTAATTGACATATGCCCAAAACAACAATATAATAACCATATTGAATTCGTTAATGGAAAGACGGATTGTAAATAGTTGAAACGAGGTG
>CAZWVS010000046.1:8388-10382 GCA_964636935.1 uncultured Clostridiaceae bacterium | reverse complement strand
AGGAAGAGATGGAACAGGACCCGATGGAGGAGGGCCGTCCGGCGGTGGCGGCGGAGGCCGTGGAGGAAGAAGAGGCGCAGGGCCGCAGGGTGTTTGCAAATGCCCCTCATGTGGTGAAAAAGCACCACACGAAGCAGGATTGCCATGTACATCGAAAAAGTGCCCCAAATGCGGCGCAACGATGGTAAGAGGTTGAAGGAATAATATTTTAGCGGGAAAAGGAGATGAATCATGCCGGTATTCGGTCCCATACCCTCCAGAAGACTGGGGCAAAGTATAGGTATAAACAACATACCGCCAAAGACATGCTCATATTCGTGTGTGTATTGTCAGCTTGGCAGAACCGATAAAATGCAGATAAAAAGGGATGCTTTCTATAGGCCTGATGAAATAGTGAGGGATGTGGGAATAAAGCTTGGAAGGCTGAAGATGGAAAACAAAACAGCCGACTACATATCTTTCGTACCCGATGGCGAACCCACTCTGGATGTGAATATGGGGAGAACAATTAATCTGTTAAAACCCCTTGGAGTAAAGATTGCTGTCATCAGCAATGCATCCCTTGTCTGGATGGAGGATGTCAGGAGCGACCTTATGAAGGCGGATTGGGTGTCATTTAGCATAGACGCCGTCGATAAAGACGTGTGGCGCAGGATAGACAGACCTCACGGGGCATTGGAGCGAAATAGGATTTTGGATGGCATACTCACTTTCGCAAAAAAATTCAAAGGGGAGCTGGTATCCGAGACCATGCTGGTTGAAGGAATCAATGACAGCAGGGAGTGTCTTGAAGGAATAGCCGGATTCATCAATAAAATGAAACCGGACAGGGCTTATATACTGGTTCCCACAAGACCTCCCGCTGAAGACTACGTGAAGAGACCCGGTTTTGAAAAGCTTGCACAGGCGGTAAAGATATTCAGGGAAGTCGCAGGGGTCCCCGTCGAATGCATAACAGGCGACGAGGAGGAAGAGGGATTCTTCTTCACCGACGACATAGCCGGCGACCTGGTTGACATAACCGCCGTACATCCGGTGAGGGAAAGTGTTATAAAAAACTTGCTCGAAAAAAGGAACATCGACAAGTCGGTAGTCACGGAGCTTGTCAACCGGGGGTTGATATCGGAATTCTATTTCGAGGGTAAAAAGTTCTACAAAAAAGCAAATTCAAAAAGAGGAAAAGGATGAAACTGTTTCTTGACTGCCTCCCATGTCTGCTTAATCAGGCACTTGAAATATCACGCATTGCAGCAGCAGGGGATTTTGCGATGCAAAAAAGAATAATGGAAAACTCTATCGGGATATTATCGAATTACGACAATTATAAAAACGCCCCCGGGCTTGCACGGGACATCCATATGATGGTCAAGGACATAACAGGCAACCCGGACCCTTATGCGGACATTAAAAAAAGGCATATGGAAGATGCGATGAAACTGAAACCTATAATAAGTGAATTCCTTAAAAAAGAAGGGGGGAGCTTATACTGGACACTTAAAACATCCGCCGCGGGGAATGTGCTTGATGCGGCAATTAATACGAATGTGGATATAAATGAGTGTATAAACGGGGAATTGTCGGCACGATTCGAATTGTGCGATCTGGATAAGCTGAATGGGAAGATGAAGAATGCGAAAAACATCATGATCATAGGCGACAATGCCGGTGAAAGCGTATTCGATACATTTCTTGTCAATCATTTAAATCAGCACAAAGTCTATTACGCTGTCAGGAGTGAACCGATTATAAACGACGCTACAGTCGAAGATGCGATTTCCTCCGGCCTGGGTGAACATGCGACGATTATTTCAACAGGCTGTAACGCGCCTGGTCTGCTGATAAATGAATCGGATGAGGATTTCAAAAAAATTCTAAAAGGTTGCGACGTGGTCATTGCAAAAGGGCAGGGTAACTTTGAAGCCCTGTCCGACACCGGTATGGATGTATTCTTTTTGCTGAAAGCCAAGTGCCCCATGATAGCAAAAAGACTGGGC
>CAZWVS010000046.1:0-8378 GCA_964636935.1 uncultured Clostridiaceae bacterium | reverse complement strand
CATAGGCTTGAAAAAATATGCCTTTGTTCACACGTCAAACATTTAGTCATTGCAAATCATATTGCATATTGATACAAAATAATGTGTAATAATACTTACTGTTATGTTAAAATGTATACGGGATTGTTAGAAATAGCTTACGACAGGCGGGATGCGGAATAGAAACATAAATCCGCATTTGGCATATGAAGCATTAAATCAATGTATAATGTTTAAATAATCCATCTGTCGGTTTAGGTGGGACTCTATTTTGAAAAACAACAAAGTAAAAGCGACAAGTGTCAATACATTCATAATTCCGCTGATAATAATAACTGCAGCATTTTTCCTGTTTGATGTATTTATAATCGGAGTAGTCAAAGAGCATTATTACGATATAAAAAAAGAAGAGGCAGGCAAACTGGCCAAAAGCTATTCGGTAAGCCTTATAAATGCAGCCCAGGCACAGGAGGTTGTCAACGACCTTCTCGGGGAAAAACTGATTGTCGCCGGCAGGACAACGGCTAATTACGAAGCAAATCACAGCAACGGGCTGCTTGGCGAACTCGCGAAAGAGCTGGAAGTCGACATAATATATTCATATGACGATAAAGCAGAAGTCATATATTCAAGCAACGGTGATTTCATAGGCTGGAAAGCTTACGAAGGGCATCCTGTATATGACTTCATGAAAAGCGGTGAAGTAAGCAGGGTTGGAAACATCAGGCAGGATACGGAAACCGGGGTTTTCTACAAGTACGGATATTTCAGAAAAGATGAAGGCGGATTTGTCCAGATAGGGGTCCTGGCGGAAAAGATCAGTCAATTTCTAGGTCGTTTCGAGGTGGAAAAGCTGCTTTTGGACATGTCGGAAGATAAGGATATAAAAGACATAAAACTTGTAGATGATGAATTCAGGATAATAAGTTCAACAAATGACAGCCTGATAGGTGAGCATATAACGAATTTGGAAGTGAGAAACGCAGCCAAGGCAGGAATCGACTATGGGTATGTAAACAATTCAAAAGAGGAGAAGGTATATGAAATATTCATATCTTCGGAGTTGGCGGGATCAAAAATCTCGCTGCTGGGCGTGGAATATTCCCTGAAAGATACGGATATATTAATAAAAAGAATCTCAATAATAGGTTCTGTTGTACTATTGGTAATATACGCATCAGTATTGTATGCAATGTTGATAACCCGCAAAACCGACAAGAAGCTGCTTGAGGCGGCTTATTACGACCCATTGACAGGATTACCGAATCAACAGCACATGCAGACTTTTCTTGAGAAAACGGTCAAATCCAATTCAGGGAAAAAACAGGCGCTTTTACTTGTGAATTGCAATAATTTCAGACTTATAAACATGACCTTCGGATATGAATTCGGGGACGAGACAATAAAGCGGCTAGCAAAAGAGTTGAAAAGAGTTGCGGGAAAAACCGACAAGGTATACAGATTGTCGGCGGCGCGTTTTGCCATATACAAATCGGAGTATGACGGCAAGCGGGACCTGGTTTCATTAATCGGCAAGATAAACGAAGTCTTTGAAAAACCCGTTTCAACGGTCGGGACGGCACATTATCTTAAAATAAGAACAGGCGTAGTTGAAATAAACAGCGGCGAGAGTATCGGGAACATGCTCAAAAACGCTTTGATTGCGTTAAGCGAAGCAGGTAAAAAGGATGAGGGGAATTACACTTTTTTCAGCAATGAAATGAAGGAAAGCAACACAAGGGCCGAAAGGATTGAGAACGAGTTAAAAGACGCTTTGAGCAATGAGGGGGACAACAGGCTGTATATGGTTTATCAGCCTTTTTACAATTTGAAAACCGGAGAAACACTGGGGTTTGAAGCTCTTGCAAGAATGAAATCGAAAATTTACGGGGAAGTGTCGCCGATAGAATTCATAGATATCGCAGAAAGAAGCAGACTGATGGTCCCGTTGGGAAATCATCTTTTTGAAACCGCCTGTGATTTTTCCCGGAAAGTGAAAGAGAAGCATAAGGCGGGCATCTCTGTTGCAATCAATATTTCGGGGATCCAGCTTCTACAGGACGTTTTCGTATCCGTCATATCCGATATAATGGGAAAAACCGGAATCGAAGAAAAGGACATAATCCTTGAAATAACCGAATCAATACTGCTTGAAAATTTTGACGACATAAATAACAGGCTGGCGGAGCTGAAAAATAAGAATATAAGGATTGCCCTGGATGATTTCGGAAAGGGTTATTCGTCTTTTTATCGGCTTCAGGAGTTGAATGTCGACATATTGAAAATAGACAAAGTCTTTATTGACAGGATAAAGGATAAAGAAAACGGTGAATTCATAACAGCTGAAATAATTGCAATTGCACATAAACTCGGACTTGCAGTTGTAGCTGAAGGGGTTCAAACAAGCATACAAAAGCAATATCTTGAGAAAAACAACTGTGATATAATCCAAGGCTATCTGCTAAGCATGCCGTTGTCTGAAGAATCCGCATTGAATCTGCTTGACGCGAAACCATGAATGAACAACGGAGGTCCGACATATATGCATGCATAGACTTCGAAAAAATCATACCCCTAAGAACCACTGTATTGAAATAGCGTTCAGGGGTTAACTAAAATCGGCAAACACTGCCAGCGAGAATTTTCAAGTAATCCGAAAAACCAAATTAAAGAAGGGTTATCGTATGGGAATCATAATCGATGATTCCTTCCTTTTTCATGCGCGCCAGCTCCCTCGAAATGGATGTCCTTTGAACGCCCATTCTTTCAGCCAAAGCTTTTTTACTCATTGTCAGCTTTATTGTATTTGATTTCTGAATGGCCCTTTCCCGATTCAAATAGCTCCTGAGTTTGTCGCGGATTGTTGTGTTCACCGTGTGCTTTATCTTATTTCCCAGAATGGTGGTCCTGTCTGAAACCAGCTGGAGGTATCTCATTAAAAAATCGGGATAGTCCAAAAACATGTCGAATAGCACATTTTTCTCAATTTCCAAAATAGTCGTCCGGGTCTTGGCCGATGTGGTCATGGGATATATCGGGTTTGTTGAAAACAAAAGCGTGCCTCCGAGTATTTCGCCCCTGTAAATCTCGGAAATGGTCATGAGGTTGCCATCCCGGTCTATCCGGTCTATGGCGATTTTGCCGGACATTATCACTTCCAGACGCCTGCACTCCTCCCCGTCAAAATGTATTATGTTTCCGGTTCCATATGTGGTTATCCGAAAGCGTCCATTTTTGAGATTTGCGTCAATTATGTCAAGAGGAAGCGGTTGTGTGATGTACAGTTTTTTAATTGAATCGATATTGTCCGACATAAAACCCCCTTCATGTGTTACATCGGTAACTATTTACCGACATTATATCCGTATAATGTTAAACAAACAACAAAGGAGGACGAAAATGGACATTTTTACAATCGGGTTTTGGACCATAGCCTTGATAATGATAATTTTTTCATTGGTGAAAGATAAAAAAAAGACATTCGCTTCAATGAAGAAATCAAAAGGCATGATGGGCAACATGATGGGGGGGATAATTTCCATAATATTCCTTATAGGGCTGGTCCTGGCCGTCATACCGCCTGAAACAATAAAGGAAGTTCTTGGATCTTCCAACACATTGGTTTCCACAATTGCGGCTGCGGTGGCGGGAAGCATAACCTTGATACCGGCTTTTGTGGCCTTCCCCCTTGTGGGTTCGCTGGTGAGTTCGGGGGCGAGCATAGTCCCCGGTGTTTCCTTTCTGACAACCCTCACAATGGTGGGTGTGGTGACTTTTCCGCTTGAAGCAAAAGAGTTCGGGAAGAAATTCGCATTTACAAGGAACATGCTGAGTTTCGGATTTGCCGTGGTCATAGCGCTTATCATGGGGGTGATACTATGAAAATATTGGAATTTGCAAAAAAGAACAAGCTGATATGCTTTGTAGTATTGGCCTATATAGCGGTTTTGGCGATTTCGCCTCCCCTTGCTAAAAAGGCTATTGACAACACGGTGTACTATCTTGTTGAAATGCTTGAGGTGCTGCCGGTCATATTCATATTTACAGTAGTCATAGACGCATGGGTGCCGACACAGGCAATTATCAAGGGATTCGGAAACAATTCCGGTATAAAAGGGAATGTGCTGGCGCTGGCCTTGGGCAGTTTGTCGGCAGGCCCCATATATGCCGCATTCCCCATAGCAAAAATGCTTATGAAAAAAGGGGCGAGCGTCACGAATGTGGTGATAATATTAAGCGCCTGGGCCGTAGTTAAGGTTCCTATGCTTGCAAATGAAGCAAAGTTCCTCGGTCCTGTTTTCATGGCTTTGAGATGGGTTTTAACTGTTGCCGCCATTTTCGCCATGGCGTATATAACGGCATTGATCGTGAAAAATAAAAATCTGCCGGAAACAGCAAGACAAAGTGCGGGAAATGCTCTGGAGATAAATGACGAATATTGCATCGGCTGCGGATTGTGCGCCAAAATGGAATCGGATTTTTTCGGGATGAAACACAGCTGCGCCTATGCAAAAGACATTCCAGTGGAAGAAAAGGAGGCGGAGAATGTCAAAATGGTTGCTGTAAGGTGCCCGGCCAATGCCATTGTTTTTACCGAAGCCTCAGATTAAGAAAACGACGGGTTGTGTTACATAATTGACTTTAGAGGTAAAATATAATGTATAACAAATAATAAAGGAGATAACCCATGATAGAAAAAGTGTACAATATTTCCACAGGAGACGAAGCAACGGTTGAAAAAATCATAATGGATGAAAACCTGCATTACATGCACATGGTTTTCCATAAAGAAGGAGGCCTTCCGCTGCATATGTCCAACTCCAATGTGTATATGACCGTGCTGAGAGGGACATTGTCAATAGGGCTTGACGACCAGGACATACACGAATATCCGGCGGGGTCGCTTCTTAAAATACCGTTTAAAACGAAGATGAACGTACGAAACCTGCACGATGCGGTGTTGGAACTGATTGTTGTCAAAGCGCCGGCACCGGGAACATTTTAAAGTCAGGCAGGCATTCAAATAGAAATATTGAACGGGAGGACATAAATGAGTATGTTTTGTTACCAGTGCCAGGAAGCGGCAGGGGGCAAGGGATGTAGAATCAAAGGGGTTTGCGGAAAGGACGAGAGAACTTCCAATTTACAGGATTTGTTGATATATACGCTTAAAGGAATTGCTAAAGTTGTGGTGGACGGTAAATTCGCGGTCGAACAAATAGAAGATGTGAACCATCAGGTCCTAAATAGTTTGTTCATGACAATAACAAATGCCAATTTCGACGAAAAAGCCATAGAAAACCAGATCGGGAAAATGATGAGCCTCAGGGATAGGCTTGCAGGGGAAAGCCGATTGAAGGATTTGCATGACGCATCGGATTTCAAAACCGCAACACTTGACGAAATGCTGGAAAAAGCAGAAAAAACCGGAGTGCTTGCGACTGAGGACGAGGATGTCCGTTCATTGCGGGAACTGGCAATATACGGTCTTAAAGGGATCGCCGCATATGCCGAACATGCATTGAACATGGGACAAAGGGATACGCAGATATATTCGTTTGTATACGAAGCTCTGACCGCGACACTGGATGACTCGCTCACTGTGGAGGATTTGACGGCGCTTGTTTTAAAAACAGGCGAATACGGTGTAAAAACGATGGCGCTTCTTGATAAGGCGCACAATTTGACATTCGGTAACCCGGAAATCACAAAAGTCGATATCGGTGTAAGGGGGAACCCGGCGATACTGATATCCGGACACGACCTCACAGACCTGTTGCAGTTGCTGGAACAGACGGAAGGTACGGGTGTGGATGTATACACGCACAGTGAAATGCTCCCGGCCCATTATTATCCCGCTTTTAAAAAGTATAAGCATTTTGTGGGGAATTACGGAAACGCATGGTGGAAACAGACTGAGGAATTCGTTTCATTCAACGGCCCCGTCCTTTTTACGACCAACTGCATTGTGCCGCCGCGCAGCAAGGAGGTCGAAAACAGGATATTCACAACGGGATCTTCAGGCTATCCGGGGTGCACCCATATAGAAGCCGATGAAAACGGGAAAAAGGATTTCAGGGAAATAACAGAGCTTGCCAAAACCCTCCCCGCCCCGGAAGGGATTGAAAAGGGGACGATTGTGGGAGGATTTGCGCACAACCAGTTTGAGGCCCTGGCTGACAAGGTCGTTTCCGCAGTTAAATCAGGTGCTATTAAGAAATTTTTCGTGATGGCGGGATGCGACGGAAGAATGAAATCAAGACAGTATTACACGGAGTTTGCAAAGAAGCTTTCAAAAGATACCGTCATATTGACGGCGGGTTGTGCAAAATACAGATACAACAAGCTGGAGCTTGGGGACATAGACGGTATTCCCAGGGTGCTTGACGCAGGCCAATGCAACGATTCCTACTCGCTTGCGGTCATAGCGCTTAAATTGAAGGGAATATTTGAATTGAACGACATCAACGATCTTCCAATAGCATGCAACATAGCATGGTATGAACAAAAGGCGGTCATCGTCCTGCTGGCCCTTCTCTATCTCGGGGTCGAAAACATACACCTGGGCCCCACACTTCCCGCATTCCTGTCACCCGGTGTGGCAAAGGTGCTCGTAGAGAATTTCGGCATATCCGGGATAGGCGAAGTCGATGACGACATTGAATTGTTTTTGGGGGAGTAGGAAGGAACATTAGCAAGGGGCTGTGTGTATAATGGCAACCCCCTTTTCATATTCAATATATCCATTTCTTTTTTATATTTTTAGTGCTGAAAACGAAAAGCAATAATCCGAACAGTATTATCACCGGAAAACTAATCCAAACGGGAAGTATTCCGTTGTTGTTTATGGAATGTTTCAATATGTCCGCCCCGTAGGTCAAAGGGAAAATATAGGAAAGGGGTCTGATGAAGACAGGCAGTGAAGATAGGGGGATGAATAAACCGCACAAAAACATCATTGGAAAACGGAAAAAATTTGAAAAAGTCTGTGCCTCGAAAACCTCATTGACAGATACAGCTATAAACAACCCGAGAAATGTTGATGTCACTGCAATCAACAATATACCCGATATTGTTGAAAACCAGTCTATCCCAGACAGGTTTATGAAAAAAGCCGCAAACAAAACGGGAACAAAAGCATTTGCCACACCAAAGATAATCGCTCCGGTGGTTTTTGCAAGCATCAGCATGTTGAGGCTGATAGGGGAGAGAAGCAGCCTCTCAAAAGAACGGCTTTTCCTTTCAAAAGTTATGGTTACCGCCAGCATGGAAGTTGTCCCGAACAAAACAGACAGTCCCATGACACCAGGCAGTATCTCCCTGATGTCGACGGCGCCCGGGGATCTGACAAAAAACATCAATGTCCAGGCAATAGGGAAAACCATACCCCAGCTGATATTGGGCGGTTTTAAATAATAGTTGCCCATATCTTTTTTCAATATTGCTAAAAATGCCCTTATATTGTTCATTTGCCGTTTTTCTCCTTTTCTTTTTCCATTTTATCTATCTCCAATCCCGTCACACTGACAAAAACATCTTCAAGAGAAGGCCTTATGACTTTTGCTTCATGCACCAAAATGCCTTTTGATTCAAAAAATCTCATAAAAGGCATCAGTTCAGCCGTATTTGGGGAGCTAATTCTTATAAAACCGGTTGAAGAGCTTAAAATGCCAATGTCGGGGAAAGTTGCTTCCAATTCGGAAAACAAATCCGGCGTTACGGGTTCAATGGCATATTCCACAATATGCTCGTCGCGAATTCCCGACATTAATGAATCGATGGTTCCCGTTCGAACAATCTTTCCGTCGACAATGAAACAGACGCGATGACAAAGCCTTTCGGCTTCTTCAATGTAATGGGTTGTTAAAAACACTGTTGTCCCTTTCTTGTTCAAGCTTTTTATCATTGTCCTTATCTGCCGGGCGCTTTCAACATCTATGCCCGTTGTGGGTTCGTCAAGAAATAGTATCGAAGGCTTGTGAATAATACCGGCTGCGATTGTGAGTTTGCGTTTCATCCCTTTGGAATAGGATTTGAAAGATCTGTCGGCGGCTTCCGACAGACCCACTTCATCCAGCAGGCCACGAGCCCTTTTTTCCGCGGTATGCTTGTCCACATTATATAAAGCTGCGCAAAAACAGAGGTTTTCATATCCTGTCAGTTCGTCATAAAGATTGCTTTCATCGGGAACTATGCCGATTGTCGACTGCACTTTTTTAATTTCTTTTATTCCGTCGTAACATGCGCTGGTAATTTTTCCCTCAGTGGGCCTGGCCAGCCCGGTAAGTATGTTTATAGTGGTCGTTTTGCCGGCGCCGTTCGGGCCCAGAAAACCGAAAATCTCTCCGGTTCTCACTGTGAAATCCAACCCTTTCAAGGCTTCGACTTTTTCGTAATGT
>CAZWVS010000045.1:0-12379 GCA_964636935.1 uncultured Clostridiaceae bacterium | reverse complement strand
CAACCGTCGGGACGACGGGGGTAGCTTAGCGGTTTAACAAACCATTTCACCTCGACAGAGGTGACAATCTAAGAATCTCGTGACTTTAGTCATGAGAGGTTCAAGCTTCTATACCTGTTTGTGCCCCATACTCCGACAAGTATTAATACAGATCCCGCTATATGGAACCAGCTGAATTGCTCATTTAATATTATTATGCCTGCAAATATGGATACAACGGTCACCAGGTTGCCGAACACGGCAACCTGAGCGGCTTCCAGCTTTGAAAGCATGTAGTTTAAAAGAAAGAACGCACCCACGGAAGACAGGACACCCAGATATATCAGTGTCATAAGGGTTTGTGTTCTGACAAACGGAACGAAGTACTGACCTACTCTTTCTTGCATTAAATGTTCTGTCAATGATATTGCATTAAACACCAGAAAACCGGCGGTCATCATGAAAAAGGTTATTTCAATGGGCTTGAAGCTTAAAGACAATTTTCTAGAAAGTATATTGAAGACCCCCGCTGATATCACCGCCCCCGCCAGAAGGGCGAAACCCGCAAGTCCTCCCGTTGTATTGAGCCCTTTCATGACTGTTATGAAAACAACCCCGGCCACTGAAGTCAGAATGAACAGCCACTGGGTTCTGCTTGGTCTTTCTTTAAGGAAAAAATAGCTCATTACAGCAACCACGACGGGAATCAAAGCTATCATCAAACCGCTTTCAGAGGCGGATGTCATATTGATTCCGATTGTTTCAAATATGAAATACAGCAGCGGCTGAAAAAGAGCAAGAAAATATAACGGAGCGGTCTTGCGCCCTTTGTAGCTTATCTTCAAAATCCCGGTCAGACGCAACCCCCAAAGAAATACGCTTGCGAACATAAACCTTAACGCCAACAGGTGCATCGCATCCACGGAATCGAGCACACCTCTTGTGGCGGTGAACGAAAACCCGAATATGAGCGTAACCGCACCACCTGCCAGATAAGGCAGCAGTTTCATGTTGAAGGCTCTTTTATTTTTCATGTTTTTTTGTTTCACCTTGTCATTATACTAAAATATGCATCGGCCGGGGCATTAATCTATTCAATATTTTTGACAAAACACCCATATCATTTCTATAATGAATTATGCGGACCGGTTCAGTTTTTAAAACTCCACAACATACGTTCTGCTAACCAGTATATCAAAGCATGTTATTCCGGAACCGGTTTTGAAGGCGCAAATATAAAGGGAACATCGTTATGAGAAAAGTTGCTGTCTTTTTATTGATATTACTTGTCTTTCCGGCGCTTGCCCGGGCCGTTGACAACGATGCCGGGCCGGGATATATCTACGAAGCGGAAAAAGACGCCCGTGACAAGCTTTTGGAAATCGGCGAAAAGGAGCAGGCGGTAATTGAGGATATATTCGCGCTAAACTCTGAAATATCCCTTGTGGACAAGCAGATTTCGGAAATAGAGCTGCAAATAGAAAATCATGAAAAAGCAATAGATGAAAAGGAATTGTCGATTGTCGACAAAACCCGGGAATCCGACAGCTTGAAGCAAGCTCTGGCCCGGATATTTAAGGCCCGCCAGCGTACTGGGGCTTATTCCGCAATCGGGCTTCTGCTTCGCAGCGAGTCTTTGGGGGATTTCCTGCAGCGGCTCAATCTACTAAGGGACCTTTCAAAAAACAGCCGCGCTCTAATCATTAAAATCAATATGACGATCGACGACCTTTCAAGACAGAAACTTGAGCTTAAAGACATCAAAACAAATCTGGAATCCCAAAAGGAAACCCTGGGCCAAGCGCTTGATGAAAAAACAGCCGCTGTCGCCAAACTTGAGGACTACATGAATTCACTGCGGGCTGAAAAGGAATACTACGAAGAGTATCTGGAAACCATCGAAACCGCCTGGGCTGAATTGAAAGTCCTTTTTTCCAAAACCGCAAAAGCCTTCAGAGACATTATTGAATCCGGGGACATGCCTGACGATACAATAGAATTGAGCCTTTCCCTGTTTAGCGCAAAGGGCAGGATTTACCAGGAGAAATTCAACTCGTTGCTTTTGGAACGCGAAGACCTTCCTGAATTATCATTTGAATTTAAAGACGGTCAGGCTTTTTTGCATTTTCCCGAGTACGAGGTTGTTCTGGAAGGCAGGTTCGAACTGGTCGATAAAAGCACCATCAGATACAATGCCTTGTCAGGTGTGTTTTACAATCTTCCGATGAGTGAAGAAGCCCTTTCGGATTTAATAAACGCAGACGACCTTGTTTTCAATCTTGATGCGATTCTGGATGAAAATTCAATTCGGAAGATTGATCATTATGAAGGTTATATGGAACTGATTATAAATATCAACCTGTTTTAAGGAGGCTTAGATGATCAACGCAATTAATGCAAGTCTTACATATCCGGATGGCACACAAGCCCTTAAGCCGTTTGATTTGAGTTTGTCCAATAATGACATACTGTATGTCACAGGCCCGAGCGGTTCGGGAAAGACAAGCCTGTTCAAACTTATAATGGGCATGGAATTCACCACCACCGGGCAACTTGAAGTCCTGGGACAGCCTATGAAATCTTCAAACCTGTCTGATATTATTAACTTAAGGCAATATATCGGACCTGTATTCCAACAATTCAGATTGATTAAGGGTAGAACGGCTTTGGAAAATGTCATGTCCGGGCTGCGCTTTCTGGATTTCAAGGGAAACATAATGAAAAGCATGGCTATGGACGCCTTAGCACGGTCCGGCCTTGAGGACAAGGCCATGAAAAAGGTGGAAAGCCTCTCCTGGGGTGAATGCCAGCGTGTCGCCGTTGCCAGGGCAATCGCCAGAAAACCTTCGCTTTTAATAGCGGATGAACCGACCGGAAACCTTGACCACGATAATGCCGTGGCCATAATAGACCTTCTTGCCTCCTTTGCTTCGAAGGACACTTCCGTTGTAATTATAACCCACGCCACCCATCTTCTGGAAAACGGGTATAAAGGGCTTTTTGTCTCCATGAATTCAGGTTTGTTGAAAACGGAAAGGAAAGTGTGACATGCGAAAACAAATTGGCAATACAGGCTATTATTTCAGGGAAGCCGGGACAATCTTCAAGCTGAACGGTTTTTCAACATTCCTTTCCGTGCTGAGCCTGTTTTTCATTTTCTTTATTGCAATGCTGGCAATTTCAGGATGGTACATCAGCGATGTTTTGATGTCCGAAATGGAAAATGAATCAGATATAAATGTATATTATGAAGAGAATATGGACAGTGCCGCCCTTTCCAAACTGAAAGCGTCGCTGGAATCCGTAAAAGGGGTCAGGTCGGTACGCGCTGTGAGCGCAGAAGAAGCCTATGACATGATGGCCGATATGCTTGGAAGGGAAGCGGATATGCTTTCTGTGTTCGATGAAAATCCCCTCGAAGCTTTTTATGAAGTAAATATCGAGCCACTAGAACTGGATCATGTCCTTACTGAAATAGACAAGTTGCCCAATGTCGCCTTTGTAAGGGATAACAGGAGCATTCTGGAAGTTCTGGGCAATATCTCCACAGCTGTTTCGCTTATAGGGTTTGTCGTTGTTTTCGCAGTGGCCGTGTCGACTCCGCTGATAACTCTTTACATAATACGAAGCGGTGTAAGCGCCCATTCCCATCAGATTTCCACGCTTAGGCTCCTCGGCGCCCCCAATCGTCATATAAACATACCTTTTTTAATTGTCGGGACAATAACCACGTTGACTGCGGCTGTTCCCGCCGCGGCGTTATATTTGGTCGCCGTGAAAACATTCTCCGGACTTATCGGAGGCAATATGCTCTTTCTTCCCGCGGTCGATGTCAAAACATTCAATCTCCTGCTCATTTGCGCGGTTTTGCTGTATTCCATTCTTGCGGGCATCACTTCAAGTCTTATCGGTGTCAGGCGGAAGGGGAACTTGGACAATTAATGGGGTTCAATTAAGGGATTTTGAGCCTTTTTTGAGTTATTTTACAATCTCTTCACATTTTCACCACTATTTTTCTGTATAATATATAGATAATCCCTACAGTTAACGGAATTATTTCAGTTTGTCTGTAAAAATATTGATTATCGGAGGTATACATGAAAAACAGCAAATCGACATTCGCACTTATTATTCTTATTGCATTATCACTTGCCCTGGTTGTTTTCACCGGATGTTCCAGCAAAACGGAAAAGGAAGACACAGGCGGCGATTTCACATACAGCAAAGGACTCGATGAAAACGGCTTCTGGTCCGGCATCAAAGCTCTTGACCATGTTGATTTATGCGATTATGAGGGAATTGCCATTCCTGCTGATGTACATGAAATAACGGATGAGAGAGTTGACTCGGAAATAGCGGCCATTCTCGCGGATTACACCACAGAGAACCAGATAACCGACAGGGTGGTTGAAGACGGGGACACCGTAAACATAGATTACATCGGCAGGATCGACGGCGAGGAATTCGCCGGAGGCAACACCGATGGCAACGGGGCCAAGGTGACGATTGGTGTTACACAATATATTGATGATTTTTTGGAACAGCTGATCGGCCACACACCGGGCGAGACCTTCGATGTGGAAGTCACTTTCCCCACGGATTATCAAGAAGAGGAGCTCCAGGACAAAGACGCTGTTTTTGAAACAACGATAAACCATATAGTGGAGAGCGAAACACCGGAACTAACCGACGAATTCGTTGCGCAACACCTGACTTCATATTACGGATATGAAACCGTGGAGGATATGAAATCGCAAATACATGATTCAATGAAAGCCTCGGCGATCGAGCTGTATATCCAGAATTATCTCATGGAAAATTCAACTGTGGAGGACGTACCCGAGAATCTGGTAATCTACCAGGAAAACACACTTGTGCTATATTATATGGATTATGCCGAATATTATGAAATGGACTTCGACGAGTTCATGCCCACTTATTTAGGTGTTTCCACTACGGAGGAGCTTCTTGAAAAGTTCCGGGCCGACAACGAAAAAACCGCCGAGTTCTACCTCCTGCTTCAGGCTGTGGCCGAGGATTCAGGCATCAGCGTCTCAGATGAAGAGCTGCCCGTATATTTTGAAAAGAACACTGGTTCCGCTGATTTTTCAGAATATGAAAAGCTTTACGGAATGCCTCATTTGAAACTTGTGGCATTGCACCAGGCCGTCATGGATTATGTAACGCAAAGCGCGGTTCTGGAATAGCCCCTTTCAAAATAATATTAAGCCGGCGGGAATCAATTTCCCGCCGGCTTTTCATATAATGATATGTTAGGGCTTACTGAATATATTAAATCCCGTGTTATTCAGCAGTACCTATATTAATATTATCTTCCCAGCGTTTCCAAATTGCCTCCATCGAGATCCATGGCCTTGATTTTGGCGCTTAACACTTCGGAGCCCTCGCTGCGGATATAGTCCATGCACATGAGCCTGGAGTTGACAATATTCATATATATCCCGTATGAAACGCTTGAGAATACGGCCTTTTCATCACTGCCATCCATTTTGCAGCTTTTTATGGTGTAATCCCAACCATAGGCATTGTAATTGAAATTCTCATCGTATATTGAAAAGAAAATCCTGTCACCGGCTGCGTTTATGCTGTTTATAGGATCCCCCGTCGATTCCCTGATGAGCTTTTTATTGCCGCCGTCCGCTTCACATGTGTATATATTGTGATAGTAGTCCCTGTAAATGATCCTGCCCTCACTCATGATATAGCTTTCGACTTCCCCGGAAGCCAACACCTGCGGGTTGCTTCCATCCGGGTCTGTGCGGAACATGTTGCCCGGATTGTCATGGTAGTAAAGCTGGTTCTGATATATGACAGGGTTGAATCCGTTGGGGAAAAGAACCTCTTCGTTTGAGCCGTCCAGGGCCGACCTGCATACAGACATTGAATCCTGGTATTCGGGATTTCTCTTCATGTAGTATAAGTAGTCGCCGTATATGTTCATTCCGTAACTATATTCATTATTGATCCTTTCAACTTGAGAACCGTCGAATCTCATTCTGAATATGTTATAGGTGCCATCGATTAATTCACCCTGGTTTCCTGAAAAATACAACCATTCGTCGACCACCACAAGAGACCAGCCGAATCCGTCGAATATTGGTTTTATTTTATTGTCATCTTTATTTACCGAATAGATGTGGGCTTTGTCGTCCTCGTCATAACTTGAATAGAATATATAATCCTCAGTCGCAAAATAATACTGTCCGTTCATAATGTTTCCCAGGTCGGAAGAGCTTACGCCGGAGGAAACGATTGCGGAGTCCGTAGTGGCGGACTTTCCCGGAGTGGTGGTTTCACCCGGAGTCGTGTCTGAATTACCATTGTCCACAACGCCGTTTTCCAAAGAGGTGTCGTCCTTATCTTTCCTGTTCCCGCCCAGGGCGATCCCGACTATGGCTATACCGACGATTATCAGGGATATGAGAATAATCAACACCAGTGGCTTTTTGCCTTTTTTCGGGTTATTCCGTTTTTCATATTTTACCGCAGTCGCTTGTCTTTGGGTATCTTTGCTTGTCGGGGTTTTTATGGGAACCGCCGCCGCTTTTGTCGCGTTGCCGCATTTGGGGCAGAATTTAGCGTCCTCTTTTATTTTCGCTCCGCATTTTGTGCAAAATCTGGATGCTCCGGCGGGAGCGGATTCCTTTTTTTCTTCACTATTCATTTTGCCCATAGGATATGCGGCGTTTTTCTTGTCGCCGGTCCTTACAAAAGAATATCCCGACGAGTTCGCGAGGGACTCCGGGGTTCCCAGTATGGCGCCTATGCTTATGATCTTTTCTTCATCATCTTCTTCCAATTGGACTTTCACACTTTGGTAATCGGGTGTTTTGATGTCGCCGCCGTCGGCTTCTGTCACATTTTCGTAAACATATGCCGTATTTTCCTTTTCATTTACAAGCAGTGACGCGAAATATATGAGCCGCTTTGAGTCTTTGTCGTCATCCTCTTCCCTTTTCAATGTCGCGGATATTGTCAGATCCGCATCCTGCCCGACCTGATGCGATATGCCCATCCCGTCGAGTCTTTCAGATATCTTCTTGATATAGTCCATCTTGCCCATAATATCCACCTCCGTCGATATGTTGCTTTTTAATTCCATATTAGCACAGCAATGGATATTAATGGTGGTTTGTGAGGTTCTTAACAACTTTTATTTTTTGATATAAGAAAAATACCCTTGCAATGACGCAAAGGCATTTTCATGCTTGTAAGGGATGAATCCCCTATTCGGCTTTCAGGCTTAATTCGCCTTCCGAAACACCTATTTCCACCCGGTGTCCATCCTTTAGCTCCCCGCTTATTATCATCCTGCCGATTTCGGTTTCGATGAACTTCTGCAGATATCTTTTCACCGGCCTTGCCCCGAATACCGGTGTGTACGCCTTATCCGCTATGAGGCTCTTTGCTTCGGGTGTGGCTTCAAGCCCTATATCCCTGTCGTCGAGCCTTTTTTGGATCGCCGCAAGGGACAAGTCGATTATCTTGACAATGTCCTGTTTCCTCAGGGGTTTAAATAGCACTATGTCATCGACGCGGTTTAGGAATTCCGGTCTGAAATGGGTGTGCAGTCCGTTCATGACCCGCTCCCTGACCGATTCCTTGAGTTCACCTTCATCGTCTATCCCATTGAGCAGGTGTTCGCTCCCTATGTTCGAAGTCATTATGACGACGGTGTTTTTAAAGTCAACCGTCCGTCCCTGATTGTCGGTGAGATGTCCGTCGTCAAGCAGCTGCAGCAGGATGTTGAAGACGTCGTGGTGGGCTTTTTCTATCTCGTCGAATAAAATGACGCTGTAGGGTTTGCGCCTTATCGCCTCGGTCAGCTGTCCGCCCTCGTCATACCCGACATATCCCGGAGGCGCGCCTATGAGCCTTGCCACGGCATGTTTTTCCATATATTCAGACATGTCGATGCGCACTATGTTTTCGTCGCTGTCGAAAAGCGCCTCCGCAAGGGTTTTTGCAAGCTCCGTCTTCCCGACCCCAGTGGGTCCGAGGAATATAAACGAGCCTATGGGCCTGTTCGGATCCTTGAGTCCCGACCTTGCGCGTATTACCGCGTCGCTTACCGCTTCCACGGCTTCGTCCTGTCCGATCACACGCCTATGCAATATCCAGGGAAGACTCAGCAGTTTTTCTTTTTCGCTCTCTACCAATTTTGAAACAGGTATCCCCGACCAACGGGAGACAATATGTGCGACTTCCTCTTCAGTCACTTCTTCTTTCAACAGCTCGTTTTCCGTCTGTGACTTTCTTTCTTTCTCTGCCTCCAGTTTCTTGATAAGCTCCGGCAGCTCGCCGTATTCCAGCCTTGCGGCAAGCTCGAGGTTGTACTCGCGTTTGGCCTCGTCTATCTGCCTGCGCACATCTTCAATTTGCTGTTTCAGCTCCTTTTCCCGGCGGATGTTCACTTTTTCCATTTCCAGCTGGGCTTTCATTTCGTCCGCCTTTTCCTTAAGCTTGGCATATTCGGAGTCAAGTTTTTCAAGCCTCGACTTCGATGCTTCGTCGCTTTCTTTTTTTAAAGTCTGTCTTTCTATTTCCAGCTGCATCATCCGCCTGTATATCTCGTCCAGCTCTGCAGGCATGCTGTCTATTTCCGTACGTATCATGGCGGCGGCCTCGTCCATAAGGTCTATGGCCTTGTCCGGCAGGAACCTGTCGGATATATATCGGTCCGAAAGAACTGCGCAAGCGATTATGGCATTGTCGGTTATCCTGACTCCATGGTGTATTTCAAAACGCTCCTTTAGGCCACGGAGTATGGATATGGTTTCCTCCACTGTAGGCTGGTCTATAAGTATTGGTTGGAACCTGCGTTCCAGGGCGGCGTCTTTTTCTATATATTTTCTATATTCATCAAGGGTCGTAGCGCCTATGCAGTGCAGTTCACCCCTGGCAAGCATGGGCTTTAACATGTTCCCTGCATCCATGGCGCCTTCTGTCTTGCCGGCCCCAACGATGTTGTGCAGCTCGTCGATGAACAAAATGATTTTTCCTTCGGACTTGTTTATTTCCTGAAGCACGGCTTTTAGTCTTTCTTCGAATTCGCCACGGTATTTGGCACCTGCGATCAACGACCCCATGTCCAATGCGAATATTGTCTTTTCTTTTAAGCCTTCGGGCACATCTCCGGCCAGAATACGTTGAGCCAGGCCTTCAACCACCGCTGTCTTACCTACTCCCGGCTCACCAATAAGCACCGGATTGTTCTTTGTGCGGCGGGAAAGTATCCTGATTGCCCGTCTTATCTCTTCGTCGCGGCCTATGACCGGGTCTATCTTCCCCTCCCTTGCCATCTCCACAAGGTCACGGCCGTATCTCTGCAAAGTGTCATAAGTGTCTTCGGGATTCTGCGAAGTGATCCTCTGGTTGCTTCTAACTTTGGACAAAGCGGTCATGAAGCCGTCCAGGTTTATTCCGTATTTTTCAAACACCCTGTTCGAGGGCGTGTTGTGCTCCTTTAAAAGGGCTATGTACAAATGTTCAACGCCTGTGTATTCGTCATTGAACCTCTTCGCCTCGTCCTGCGCGTTTACCAGTATACGGTTGAAGCGCCTCGATGCGTACACCGGCGAGGCGGTTTCCCCTTGGACTTCGGGAAGCTTGTCCAGTTCGCCTTCCAAGTTTGCTATATAAGAGTTCAAGTCTATCCCCATATATCCCAATAGCCGCGGTATGAGCCCTTCGGGCATCGTTGCGAGGGCCAGGTGAAGGTGTTCACCTTCCACTTGCGGATTCCCTTTCCTGACAGCCGTTTCCTGGGCGCCATTGACCGCCGCAATGGCCTTTTCTGTAAATTTATCGAAATTCATATCATGCCTCCATATTTCTTAATATATCAATTTATTAAATAGTCTGACCTTCTCTGACCTTTATGATAATATAAATCGCTTGAAAAATCAATATGCCCTGACGGTTAACAGATAAATGGCGTGAAAAACTTTTCCGGAGCAATATAATTTTGGAAATATAAGCGGTTAACAACACAGTCTAAAAATTGAAATGCATATAAGTCCGTATCGCACATCTGCAAATGCAATTTTACTGATTTGCCTTCAATCCCGGATAAATCGGCCTTTTTCATCGCTTAATTCCCTTGCGGAAAAATTAAATAGGCACATATGTTCCGCGTAGTTTTGCATGCAATGGATTGTGCTTCGCCAGGTATGCTTGCATTGCCTCGACTGCATGTACGTCAATTTCACTTCTTTGACTCCCGTATTTTCTCGAAACACCTTGCGCGGTTACAAATGCCGTATGGTATGTACGCGAACGTTCCAAAGGTTGCTTGCCGACGAACAACTGTTGGATGCGTTGCCCCGCCGGGTTTTCAATTTTCAAATAAACGGTGAGCCCAAGCCCCCGCTTTATATATCCGCCCATTTGATCATATGGATCTGCAGCAAATGTCCGTTCCAGATTCTCTTCAAGCATGTCAATTAATTCTTCGCCGGCAAGTTCAACCATGCCGATGGGCGGGTCCATCGGTGTGATATTGTAAAGATCATTCAATGTAACCGGACCCGGAATGACAGGGGCGCCATATCTCCAGCCATTTGAAAAAGCCAATTCGGCACCCGAGGCTTCCATCACGGATTGCAAAAGAAAATTATCCATGGTTGATTCCAATACCGTGTAACGATTCAACGCGGTTGCAGTCTCGCCGACAATAGTGTCGAGCTTGTCTTTAAATGGTGCGAGTTCGCGTTCGATGATATCCGTCATATCTGGATCGGGAATTATGCCTGACTCAACCTCTATCAATTGATGTTCATAACTTGCAATATTGCCATTTATCAATTCCAAATCGATTCTGCCGATAAAAGAACCATGGCAACCGGATTGCATTATCAATGTGTTTCCCTGTTGCACAGGTCGGGTTATCCGGTTGTGCGTATGTCCGCTGAGGCACAGATCCACTCCCTGCACTTCCGACATCAGTTTCATGTCTTGAGGAAAACCGAGATGGGATATGAGAATAATCAGATCAACATCTTCATTTGTGCGCAGTCTGTCTATGACAGCGGGCAGTTCTTCTCTGCCAAGCGTAAAACGAACACCCTCACTAAAAGAAGGTGGCATGGTACTGTCAACAATATTGGATGCAATGCCGATCAGACCGACTCTCAAACTGCCTATTTCTTTCACAATGCAAGGCGGGAAAATCAGCTTATTTGTTTTTTTGTCGAAAATATTGATTGCCAGAACCGGGAAATTCAGTTCTGTTGACCGCTTTTTAAATTCCGACGGACCATATGCAAATTCCCAATGGGATGACATGGCGTCCAGGCCCAATGCATTCAAAACGGGCACTATTGCTGCTCCCTTGGTCTTGATTGCAGGATATGTGCCGTTGAGTGTGTCGCCATTGTCGCAAAAAAGCACATGGTCTCCGTTTTTTTCCCGTATCTGCCGGATGAGCGTTGCAATTCTGGCATATCCGCCCGCCGGACGGTAAGCCTCCCCCTCGGCCTGCCAGAACAATTCCTGATGCAAATTAAAATATGCATGGCTGTCATTCATTTGAATTACAGTCAGCGATGTTTTATTTTTCATTTTTTCAACTCCTTGTGTTCATTTCAATATAAGTCGAAACTTTGCTGCAATTATGGGAATCCAATCTGCTGGGCTACAGACTTCACCCTGTCGGTTTTACTCGCAATTCAACCTGAATTTTTAATTGCTAATTTATACATACCCGAATCCATCAAGTATATCTCTAATCGTAAATACCAAATTATTGAAGGAACTGAAAATACTGCATTTTCAAGTTATCCGGCAATTCCCAAGTATCAATTTGTCTGAAAGCAGGGCTTATTGAATAACTTGAAAACACCTTGATTATAGTCTTTTTTTTGCATTTTCAAGCCGCTCGGGTGCAAGCTTTTCTCAGTAAAATTATAAAAATTCTGCGCCTTTACAAACTTTAGACACCTTGTTCTGCCTGATTCAGTTCGCCGATATATAGGGACATGCGGTGAAAATCTTTATATATTACATGTTTTCAGCCGCTATAGCTGTCACCATGTTGAATATTTAAAATCTCGTGCTATTTCGCAGTCCCTAAGTATGCCAAGACCCTTGGAATTTCCAGGATTTTTGGACAAAGTGTGGCAAAAGCATTTGATAATAATAGAAATGCACACCCCCTGCCTGTTGTTCAAGGATTACAGGGTTTGAGGTGTGCATATTAATTCGATTATTATCCGATAACAGCCTTTATGGATTTTGAAGTGCCATTTTTAAAGGCTATTTGGTCTTTGAACTTATCGTAAAGCTGTGAGATGTGCCGTCATCCAGCTTTATCGTTACCTGATAAGTTCCCGGGTCCCATCCTTTTGTACTTAAATTGTATATGTATTGGTTATCCTTT
>CAZWVS010000044.1:8714-12562 GCA_964636935.1 uncultured Clostridiaceae bacterium | reverse complement strand
GCGGGGGAGATGCTCGATGACAGCGGCGCCTATACCCGGGTGATAACAACCTACGAAGATAAGTACGCCAGGGTGGAATCAAGGGAGGTTCTTGACGAATCGAACAAGATGAGCGGAACCAGGGCGGGCTTCGGGATGTATGCCTTTGCCTCGCTTTTTGGAATCTGGTCCATATGCGCCCTCGGCTTCAGGGAGAAAGTGAACAAGACATATCAACGGATGATGTCCGGTCCGGTCACGCCGTGGACATATGCCGCCGGAAACACATTGGCGACATTCTTTTTCGCCACGCTGCACACGACAATAGCTTTCATTATGGTATATAACCTCTTCGGTATCGGACAGGTGATACCCGCCGGGGAATTCGCGCTGCTTATGGCCTTTTTCTATATCGCGGCGATATCCCTGGGCTTTTTATTAATGTCGCTGGGCAGGAGCGAATCCGCTGTCATGGCTGTCAATGTGGTTATACTTACACTCACAAGCATGCTGGGCGGATGCTACTGGCCCGTTGAATTCATGCCCGAAGCTATGCAGAAAATGTCAAAGGCGACCATACAGTACTGGTTCACAAACGGAATCGACAGGCTGATGGAGCAGGGCGGGGTATCGTCCATAGCCGTCAACCTGATTGTTCTGGCGGGTTTTTGCGCCATCTTCACCACTGCTTATGTAATTATTGAATCCTCAAAGAAAAACAGGGCGGTGATTTAACTGAATTCAAAACAGAGGATACTCGCAGCATCAAGGTTGCAGCCTGTCGACAGGGTGCCCTTTTCCGGATATGAGCTCGACGTGATCGATGAAAAAGATTTCTATCGCAAAGAGCCTTCATACAGGGAGCTGATGAATTATATCGACCGCTATTCGGATATCATGTGCATGACTTGTGAAAAAAGAAAACCGGATAAGATCACCGAGCACAGGGAATGGCGGGAAAACGGATGCACCTGGTCGGAATCGATAATACACACCCCGGACGGGGACCTGAGGCGTCTTAGGAAGATGAACGACGACGTCAACACATGGTGGACGATAAAACATTTCTGTGAAGATATGGACGACGTGGACGCTTATGTAAAGGCGCTGCCCGACCTGGCCGTGGAAATTTCCATGGAGGGAGTATATGAGGAGCAGGGGATTCTCGGCGACAGGGGTGTGGTCATGCTTTCCCCGCCGGATCCCATATGTGAAGGCGCAGAACTGTTGGAGATGGGCAAATTTTTGATATATGCGATTACGGAAAGAGAAAAGACGCAGAGATTTCTAGACGCAATATTTGAAATTCAAATGCACCATCTTAGACAGATTCTTAAGAACGACGTCAGGGACATGATGTTCAGGATATGCGGCCCCGAATACGCAACCCCCCCGTATCTACCGCCTGAAATGTTTCACGACATGGTTACGAAATACTTAGTCGTCATGTGCAGGGAGATAAAAGAGGCGGGGGCGATACCGCGAATCCACTGCCATGGTAAAATCCGAAGGGTGCTGGACGAATTCCTAAAAACCGAAGCAATGGCCATCGACCCCTGCGAACCCCCGCCCGACGGTGACGCGGATCTTGCCTACTTGAAACAGAAGTGCGGGGACAGGTTTTGCCTAATGGGCGGGATGGAGCTTCACGAACTGGAAAATTCCACACCCGGGAGGATAAGGGGGATAGTTGAAACTTCAATGCGCCAGGCAAAGGGCAAAACAGGCTATGTGATGCTTTCGACCGCAGCCCCTATAAACGTGCCCCTGTCTGAAAAGACCCTTGTAAACTATATTGAAATGATCGAAGCCGTCATGGAATACGGAAGGTACTGAAACAGGTAAAAAAAAGCCGCCTGGCAGGCGGCTTTTTTAGTAGTGCGGCATTGTTTTCAAGCCTTGTTTTCCGGAACGTATCTCTTTATCTTCCCGGTGGTGGTTTTGACAAATTCGCGGTCCCTGACCTTTACGGTTTTCACTTTTTTGTAATTGACAAGGTTCTTGTTGACTTCCTTTATGAGTCCGTTAAGTGTTTTTTCAACGAGTTCGGAATCGGTTTTGCCGAATTCGTTCGATATGGCTTCGAGATCCGGATAGATTGAAGCGGTTATTATTTCATCGCTCGAATCCGGGTCGACTTCACCGTACACCATCGATTCAGCCACAAAGGGGCTTTCATTGATCAGCATTTCTATTTCCTCGGGATAGATGTTCTTGCCGTTTTTTGTAACTATGACGAATTTCTTGCGTCCGGTTATGAAGATGAATCCCTTCTCATCCATATAGCCCATGTCGCCCGTATGGAAATAGCCGCCTTCAAAAATCTCTTTGTTGAGTTCCGGTTCATCCAGGTAGCCGCTCATGATATTCGGGCCTTTGGCGACAATTTCCCCTATGCCTTCTTCATTGGGCTCCCATATCTGGATTTCAACCCCGGGTATGGCCTTGCCGGCGGAAGCGTCTATGTATTCGGTGTCGCTGTTCAAAGCAAGGATGGGGGAGCATTCCGTAAGTCCGTATCCCTGATAGAACTCCAGGCCGATCCCTCTGAAAAACTTGGCGACTTCCGGCGATATGGCCGCCGCTCCGCTTATGAACATCCTTATCGTACCGCCCAGCCCTTCATATATGGCGGAAAAGAGTTTCTTTCTTTTGTCGATTCCCAATTTCATCAGAAGATTGGATATTTTAAGACCTGTCCGCATTTTCGACGCGGAACCCGAGGCCTCCGCCTTTTTCCAAAGTTTCTTATACATCCCCTCAAACAGAAGGGGGACGCCCAGCATGATTGTGGAGCCGGAATCCTTGAGATTGTCGACTATGTATTTAAGCCCTTCGCAAAAAGCAACCGAAGCCCCCATATAAAGCGGGCACATGAATCCGCAGGTGCATTCATAAGTGTGGTGGAGCGGAAGGATGGAAAGGAACCTGTCCGTCTGCTCGAGTTTGATCAGTGTGACCATGGACATCAGGTTGGATGTTATGTTGTAATGGGAAAGCTGCGCCGCCTTGGACTTTGCCGTCGTGGCTGAAGTGAAAAGAAGTATGCGGATCGCCTTCGGGTCTATGTCCGCATCCAGATATTCCCTGTTTCCTTTTTCCAGTTCCCCTTTGCCTTTTTCAATAACAGTGTCATAGGATATGAATCTGTCATGTTCGTCTTCGGGGGACAGGTCCATGCCGATGAAGTATTTAACGGTATTGTCTATCTTGGCGACACTTTCAATCGCTTCATTAAGCCTGCCGGAAAAAATCATTGCGGACGGGTGGCAGCGGTTTATGACATTTATTATCTCGTTGACGGGAAGTTCCTTGTCAACGGGCACCACCGTTCCGACGCCGTTTACGACAGCCATGTAGGATGTCACCCACCTGTACCTGTTTTCACCGGTGACGGCCACATGGGTATCTTTTAGGCCCATGGACATAAGCCCCGTTCCAAGATACTCGGTCTCCTTGACATAATCCTTGTACAAGGTTGTTTCGTATTTCCCGGTTTCTTTGCTTTTTTCAAGGAACAAAGGGTTGTCTCCGAACAATTCAAGACCACCGTACAGCATGTCCCTCAAATCCGTAATCCGCCTTGCGTCATAAATTGGGTCAAAACCTTTTCTCATACAGCACCTCCGCCGAAATTTTCATATATTTTACAATCAACAATTGCAAGGATATTGTACCATATGCCGCAAGGTTTTAATAGCAAATTATATGACCAGCTATTAAATGCTGGGTTTTTTCGCGTTTTTTATCCGGAAAACCATGGGATTGGGCCAGTTTTTGGACGAATACGGCCTGCAGCACCTCATTGCGTCGATGTGAAGACCGGTTTCATCCTGTTTGAACCTGAGGCCGGTGTCGGAGTCCGGATT
>CAZWVS010000044.1:0-8689 GCA_964636935.1 uncultured Clostridiaceae bacterium | reverse complement strand
AATGGTTATTTCGGTATCCGGACCGGCTGTGACGTTTTTTATTGTAAAGGTGTTGCGCTCCCCGTGGCGAAGGGGTTTGCCCGTATGGAAAGCATAAACCGTGTCCGTGTTTTTTTTGCGGGTGAAGAAATAATCCTTTTCGCCGAAAACATGCCACGGCCTGACGCCGTATACGGCTTCATCGTTGAAAAACATGAAAAGACCGATTTCCTGAAGCAGCCTCTGCTGCTCAAAGGGTATCTCCCCGTTATGGTCCGGTGAAACATTGAGCACGAAATTGCCGCCCTTGGCCCGTGCTTCAATCAGCAGGAGTATCAATTCCCTTCCGGACAGATAGGATTCATTTGTCGCTTTGTAATTCCAGGAAGTGCCCATGAAATAGCATGCCTCCCAGGGCTCGTCGACTATTCCGTCGGGAAGGCCGATTTCTGGCGTGGGCATTTCACTTCTTGTGATCACTGTGCCGGGGCTTTGCGACCATACGACCTTTTTCAGGTTTGCGGGAGGCCCGTCAAAGAAAACCATGTCGATATCGCCGTAGTTTTCAAAAAGCTCCCTTATCTGCCTTTCATTGTATTCCATCAGTCCGGGATTATTTGCCGGTATGACTTCATCCGTGGAGAAATGAAGCTGTTTTCCTGCGTTCAGACACCATGTGAAATCGAGCGGGGAGAAATATATGCCCGTGCTTATTCCGGCTTTTTGGAAAGAATCCATGACCTCTTTTGTCGCATCCCGGCCGAAAGGGGTGTTCATTATGTTGAAATCCGTCGTTCCGGTGTCGAACATGCAAAAACCGCTGTGGTGTTTTGTCGTAAAAAGCGAGTAACGCACTCCCGCCGTTGCTGCGAGCCGCGCCCAGCCGGAAGGGTTGAAACGGTTGGGATTGAACAGGCCGGGCAGTTTGTTGTACATTTTGTCCAGGGCGGCTTTGTCGGCTCCGATCATCCAGTGGGATATCACCGAGCCGATGATGGAGTCCAGGCTCCAGTGAATGAAAAGCCCGAAACCCCGGTCGATGAACCAATCCTCCCTTTCGGGAAGATTCCCACTTGAGCGCTCCAGCTCGTCGATTGTCACATCTACAAAAATCCTGTTGAGTTTGTCCGTCATAATCAACCTCCGTCAGAATAGATTATATTGACGTAAGCATGACAAGTAAAGTCAAAAAGCCGACAAACGCGTTTTATATGGCAAGGAACACATCCAGTTGTTATAATTGGTTTATCAGGAGGTGGGATATGTCACAGGCATTGAAGACGGCAATAGCGGGATGCGGCAACAGGGGAGGGGTATATTCTGAATACGCATATGTCAATCCGGATATGATGGAAATAACGGCGGTGGCCGAACCCAATGAATACAGAAGGAATAAAATGGGGGACAGGTTCGAAATCCCCAATGAAAGAAGGTTTGAAACAGTAGGGGAGTTCCTGGAATCGGGCATACGCGTTGATGCGGTTATCAACACCACGATGGATGCCGACCACTATAAAACAGCGAAATCAATCCTAAAAGCGGGACTTGACATGCTGATTGAAAAACCGATATGCCTCACAAAACAGGAACTGCTGGAGATATATTCGTTATCGAAGGAAAGCGGCGCCAGGGTAATGGTGTGCCATGTATTGAGATACGCTCCGTTTTACCGGACTATAAAAGAATTGATAATAAATGGTGAGATCGGGGACATACATTCCATGGTCACCGAGGAAAACGTCAGCTATCACCACTTTTCGACGGCTTTTGTAAGAGGCAAATGGGCTAACAGCGATGTTTGCGGTTCGCAGATACTCATGTCCAAATGCTGCCATGACCTGGACATATTGACCTGGTTGAAAAGCGGGACTCCGCCTATAAGGGTGTCGAGTTTCGGTGGATTGTTCAATTACAGGGTTGAAAACGCGCCGGCGGGGAGCGGAACAAGATGCACCGCGGACTGCAGCATTGCCGGTTCATGCGAATATGACGCTAAGAAACTGTATTTGGAAAAGGACATATATGATTATTACGCCCGGGAGCATCTCGACGATTTCATAGACAGTGACCGGCCCGGAAGGCTTGAAAAGAGCCTGGGGGAAAACAACCCTTACGGCAGATGTGTATGGAGATGCGACAACAACGTCATGGACCATCAGACCGTCATCGTCGAATTTGACGACGGATGCACCGCCAGCCATAATTTGATAGGGGGGACCGCAAAACCCGACAGGACCATCCACATTGCCGGTACGCGGGGCGAGGTCGTCGGAAGCATGGAGGACGGCATTATAAAGATAAGGAAACCTGATCCGGACAATGATTCTCTTTATGATGAAAAGGCCATAGATATTCAAGAAGGGGGAGACGGACACGGCGGAGGGGATTTGAGGCTTGTCGAGGATTTTGTCCGGTTCATGGGAAACGGGCGGACATCCGTTTCCACCACGGAACTGGGAGACTCGATATACGGGCACCTGATCGGTTTCGGGGCGCACGAATCGTTAACCGGCCGCAGGGCCGTTGAGATTGAGAGGTTGTAGAATGGATTACTTCGAAAAATTAAAGAAAATCGTCGAGTTTATCCGGGCTGAAATCCCGTGGAAGCCGGATGTCGGTCTGGTTCTGGGCTCAGGGCTCGGGGATATGAGCGGCGAGATAAAAGACGGCGGAAGCATCGGTTATGACAGGATACCGGAATTTCCCGTATCCACTGTTCCGGGCCACGAGGGAAGTTTTGTATTTGGCACCCTTTCAGGGAAAAAGGTGTTGGCCATGAAGGGCAGGTTTCACCATTATGAGGGATATGACATGAAAACAGCGGCCATGGGTGTCATGGCAATGGGCGGACTCGGCATCGGAAAACTCATCCTTACAAACGCAGCTGGCGGAATCAACGGGACATTTAAAAAAGGGTGCCTTATGATCATTAGGGACCATATGGGATTTTTCGGGCCCTCGCCGCTTAGAGGCAGTGAATTCGGTGAGCACGGACCCCGCTTTCCGGACATGAGCTGTGTTTACAGCCCGGAGCTGATAAGAATAGCGCAAGACTGCGCAAAAACAGCGGAGGTGCCGGTCCATTCGGGGGTTTACTGCTATTTCAGGGGGCCGCAGTTTGAAACACCGGCTGAAATAAGGGCCATGGGCATACTTGGAGCGGATGCGGTGGGCATGTCCACGGTCCCGGAAGCGATAGCCGCCAAATATTCAGGAATGGAAGTGCTTGGAATATCATGCATCACCAACATGGCGGCAGGCCTGGGGGACGATGCACTGACCCACGAAGATGTCATCGAAACCACGAAAACCGTTAGGGAAAGCTTTATGAAATACATAAAAGACATATTGGAAGGGATGGAGGCGTAAAATGGACTGTATGATCAGAAACCCCGAATTGGCGGGTGAAGGCAAAAGAAGGATAGACTGGGTGACGGCGAGGATGCCTGTCCTGTCGGGCATAGCGAAGGAGTTTTCGGAGAAAAAGCCTTTTGAAGGCTTGAAAATATCGCTTTCCATACATCTGGAGGCGAAAACTGCTTATCTGGCAAAGGTTTTAAAGGCCGGGGGCGCCCATATGCGTGTAACGGGCAGCAACCCCCTATCCACACAGGATGAAATAGCGGCGGCCCTGGCCGCCGACGGAATAGAGGTCTTCGCATGGCATGGGGCCACGGCGGAGGAGTATGGGACACATATAAAAAAGACCCTTGAATTCGGACCCGACATAGTGATAGACGACGGGGGCGACCTCGTCAGCCTGCTGCACGTCGAGATGAAAAACCTGGCTTCAAATTTGCTGGGGGGTTGCGAGGATACGACTACGGGGGTTTTGAGGATGAGGGCTCTCGAAAGGGAAGGCAGGCTGCTATTTCCCATGTTCGCCGTCAATGACGCCGACTGCAAGCATCTGTTCGACAACAAATACGGCACGGGCCAGTCCGTATGGGACGGGATAATGAGGACTACAAACCTGAGTGTGGCAGGGAGGGATATCGTTGTCGCGGGATACGGCTGGTGCGGCAAGGGTGTCGCGGCCAGGGCGGCCGGCCTGGGAGGCAGGGTCATCGTGACCGAAATAAACCCCGTCAGGGCATGTGAGGCGGTAATGGACGGGTTCAGGGTGATGCCCATGGAAGAAGCCGCCTGTGAAGGGGATGTGTTCATAACCGTGACCGGGTGCAGGGACGTCATAACGAACAGACATTTTAAAAACATGAAAAACGGTGCGATATTATGCAATGCAGGTCATTTCAATGTTGAAATAGACATGGAATCCCTGGAAAAAACCGCAGTTGATAAATTTGAGAGGCGTAATAACATAACCGGTTACCAAATGCCCGGAGGGAACGAGATTCAAGTGCTCGGCGAAGGCCGGCTGGTGAATCTCGCATGCGCGGACGGCCATCCGGCGGAAATAATGGATATGAGTTTTTCCATTCAGGCCATGTGCGCCGCTTACATAGCGCAGGAGGCGGAATATCTGGAGAAAAGGGTTCTGTCCGTACCTGAACAAATCGACAATTACGTGGCATGGGGAACCCTCAAAGCCATGAACACCCGGATTGACGAGCTGACAAAGGAGCAGGAAGACTACCTGGAAGGGCGGACGGGTTGAAAATGGATATCCTTATTGAAAATGCCGATATCATAACAGGTTCGACCGATAGGATGTATATCGGAAAGGGCTTCATAGGCATAACGGACGGGCGGATATCCCATATGGGGGACAAACCCCCCGCGTTTACGGAAAAAACAAAACGCCTGGACGCTACGGGCATGACGGCCATGCCCGGACTTCAAAACGCCCACACCCACAGCCCGATGGTACTGCTTAGGAATTACGCGGCCGACAAACCTCTTGAAAAATGGCTGGGCGAGAGCATCCTTCCCGTTGAAGACCGGATGACAAGGGAACATATAAGAGCAGGCACGGTCCTGGCGCTTGCAGAGATGATAAAAAGCGGGACCACCGCTTTTTTGGACATGTATTTCGAGAGCGACGTCACAGCGGATGAAGTCATAAAATCAGGAATGAAGGCGAACATATCACTCGGCCTTCTCACTTCACACCGGTTGGGCGAAGGCGTGGATAAGGCGAAGGATTTTTGCAGGGATTTTTTCAAAAAGTACGACGGAACGGCCGGAGGAAGGCTCAAAACATCCCTGGAGGTGCATTCAGTTTATCTATATGACGAAAAAACACTTCGTGAATCGGCGGGGTTTGCAGCACAAACGGGAATGATCGTGAACATCCATCTGCATGAAACAAAGTCGGAGGTGGATGATGCGATAGCCGGATACGGATGCAGCCCTATTCAAATCTGTAATAAGTACGGACTCCTGGAAGGGCGCACAGTGGCCGCGCATGCGGTATGGATGGACTCAACCGATTTGGAAATCATGAAAGAAAAAAATGTCGTACCGGTTCACAACCCTTCCAGCAACATGTATCTGGGCAGCGGGTTCGCCCCGATACCTGCAATGCTTGAAATGGGGATCAAGCCGGCACTGGGGACGGACGGGGCGGCAAGTAACAACAATCTGGACATGCTCGTCGAAATGCGCATGGCGGCACTCATACATAAAGGCAGGAAACTTGACGCGTCCGCGGTCAATGCATCACAGGTGATTGAAATGGCCACATCGACGGGTGCGAAGGCCATGGGGTTCTGCGATTCAGGCGTTCTTTGCGAAGGAGCTGCTGCGGATTTGATACTGATAAGGTCGGACACACCTTCAAACGCCCCGGTCATCAATCCGCTCAATGCGGTGGTCTACAGTACCGGGGGGGCGGATGTGGACACGGTGATTGTCGACGGGCGGATACTTATGCAGGGCAGGCGGCTGACGACGATAGATGAGGAAAAGGCGATGTTCGACGCGCAAAAAGCCGCATCCGAACTGTTGGGGATTTGAATGGGGGTTCGATTGTTAAACCGGTTTTAAATCTCCCTTTGCAAAAACAGAGTCAAGGTTATGCCAAAAACAATAAAAGCCAATACAAGGGCTGTAACCACGGGCAATATGACATCGCCCGCCGCAGCTTTGCCGGCAAGCAGTTCAAGGGGCAGGGATAGCAGTTTTCCGGGCAGGTGCCTGCCGGCTTTCCCGATAAGATCGGTCATGGGCATGAATATCAGCACTGCAAACCCCGCAAATACGCCCGGTCCGGCTGAATTCGCCAGGGAGCTCGCCCCCAGGACTATGGAAAGAGTCATAAACCCGAATATATAAGGGGACAGAAGGAAGAGGCCGATGCCGTCGAAATTCCATTGGGGGAACAACAACATGGTTGTCAATATTGTTATGACCGAATATGCGGCATAGGAGACCGTATACATCAAAAATGCGTTTATGAATTTCGAAATATAAAAATCCGACCGCTTGACGCCTTTGGACAGGACCAGATAGGCGGTGCCCTTTTTGAATTCAGTCGAAAAGCAGCCCATGAAAACTATTATGAGCGCAAAGAAGGCATTTGTGACATTGCTTGCGAACTGAATATAAGAATCCCGGAAAACCGGATCCGGCATGTTTATTTCAAAGCCGACATCGGGGATGCCGCTTATTATTTCCGGCAGGTATTTTGCGGTGGGGGCGTTTAGCAGACCGAAAAAGGCGAACACCCCGAAAAGCACATAGAACCGGTAGGTTTTGAAAAACTCAATAAATTCCTTACGTAAAAACACAAGCCTCATCTACCGTTCACCGCCTTTATAAAGATATCTTCTAGAGTGGCTTTTTTCTCCTCGTAGCTCTTGAGGCCGATTCCGGTTCTGCCGAGCAGGGCTGGAATTTCCATTCCGGCTTTTCGCAGGTCTTCCGGTTCCACCACATAGCTCTTCCCGTCGAATTCAAATGATTTGACCCAGTCCGCCCTCTTCAGATGCCCGGACAGCCGGTCGCCTTCCACATCCAGTGAAAAAACTATTTTCCCCGATCCGCCCAGCGCCGCTATGTCATCCATTGTGCCTTCAAGCATAAGCTTTCCCTCGTTTATTATAGCCGCATGGTCGCAAATGCGCTCGACGTCGGACAATATATGTGTTGAGAAGAAAATCGTTTTCCCACCTTTCAAGGATGCGAGGATGTCAAGTATCTCTTTTCGTCCGACGGGGTCCAGCGCGCTTACCGGTTCGTCAAGTATCAGGATATCGGGGTCGTTCACGAGGGCCTGCGCCACACCCAGCCTTTGTTTCATGCCGCGGGAGTAGGAGGCCACTTTTCTGTTCATCGCTTTTGCAAGACCTGTTTTTTCTAGCAGGGCGGGTATCTGTTTTATATCGCTCTTTTGGAAACGGGCACATAACTCCAGAAATTCCCTTCCGGTCATATATTTGTAATAGGATGGCACGTCCGGAAGGAAACCGACTTTTTCCCTATGCGAAGTGTCCCCGAATTTGATATTCCTGCCAAATAGCTCGAAATACCCGGTGTCGGGTTTAATGAAACCCATCAGCATCCTGATGGTGGTTGTCTTGCCCGCGCCGTTGGGGCCGAGAAAACCATATATCGATCCGGAAGGCACATCGATGTCCAGGCCGGCTACGGCGGTCACCTTTTTAAAATGTTTTGTAAGGCCGTATGTCCTTATAGCGCTCATTTTCAGCATCCCCCCTTATTCAGTATGATATCATCGGTCATATGTGAAATAAAGCTTTTTTTCGCACAGTCCGGACGGGGACGAAAATTCGGCTTGTCAAGCATATCCAAATGTTTTATACTTTATGTGACCTTTTATTAGCAGGTCATAATTGTTAATCATATGGGGTGAACATGACTAAAGCTTCTAAAAACAAAAAAATACGGCACGAGAAGCTGCTGGAAATAATAGACACGGAGCCTTTCCTGACCGATGAGGAGATAGCCAGACGGCTGGGGGTCAGCATCCCCACGGTCCGGCTTGACAGGCTTGAACTGGGCATAAGCGAGCTCAGGGAGAGGATCCGGGACATGGCAAGCCGGACACAGGAAAAAGTCAGGGCGCTTGCGGGCCGGGACATTGTCGGCGAGCTTTTGGACCTGGATCTCAATCAAAGGGGTGTGGCGGTGTTTGAAACCACCAAGGACATGTCCTTTGAGAGATCCGAAATAGTCAGGGGCCATTACATATATTCCTTTGCCGAATCCACCGCCATATCGGTGATAGACGCGGATGTGGCGCTCGTAGGCGTTGCAAACATAAAATACAAAGTACCTGTCAACTGTGGCGACAAGCTGGTTGCGAAGGCCGATGTCAAGCGGATAAGGACCAACAATTTCGTAGTATGGGTATTCGTGTACAGGGACAGAAAAGAAGTTTTCAGAGGCAAGTTCATTCTGATTACCGTATAGACCGGAGGTAGATTTTTTGAGAATACTGGTTGATGCCATGGGGGGCGACAACGCACCCGGAGCAATAGTCAGCGGATGTGTCGACGCCGTGCGAAGCGGAAAAGGCTTTGACATAACGCTGATAGGCGATAAGGGACAAATTGAAAAAATCCTTTCAAAAGAGCATTACAGCGGGAAGAGGATTGAAATTCGCCACGCATCCGAAGTCATAACGAATGAAGACAAGCCCACTGCGGCTATAAAGCAAAAAAAAGACTCTTCATAAACCTTGATTTTAAATTAAAATATCTAAAATAATAATTTGTAATACCAAACATCATCAAAAAAAACACAAACAAAAACAATACCAAAAACATAATAATCCCTAACATAC
>CAZWVS010000043.1:0-12624 GCA_964636935.1 uncultured Clostridiaceae bacterium | reverse complement strand
ATCTTGCTGTAGCTGTTATCATAGGGGGCGCATTCGGACTCATTGTGAAATCATTGGTAAGCGACATCATAATGCCTCTGATAGGATTGATTTTCGGAGGGACCGATTTTACAAACCTATTCGTTGTCTTGGGGGAGGGCTCCTTTGAAACCCTGGCCGAGGCGCAGGAAGCCGGTGTTGCCACATTGAACTACGGTGTTTTCATCGATGCAATAATCAACTTTCTTTTTATTGCCTTTTCAATTTTCTTCGTTATAACATTGATTACAAAGGCAAAGGAAAGAAGAAAAAAGGAAGAAGAATCTGCTCCTGCCGCCCCAACAACCAAAAAATGTCCCTACTGCCTTACTGAAATCGATATTAATGCGACACGCTGCCCAAACTGCACATCCCAGCTGGTCGAAGCAAAGACGGAATAGGGATACCGAATATGAAACCGGGGTGCAAAACCCGGTTTTCATTTGCTTTTTGTTTATAATTATTATAAGATTGTAATTAATAAAATTAAAGGGTTTTTATGAAAAAAAGCATAGCTGAACTGCTGGACAACAAAAACATAAGGAAATCACATCACCGGATAGAGATATTGGAGTTTCTTATGATGTGTGAGTGTCATCCTACAGCAGACGAAATTTTTTCATCTCTGGAAAACAAAATACCTTCCCTATCAAAAATGACAATATACAACACTCTCCACAAATTTGTTTCCGAGGGTTTGATTCGCACTATTAATCTTGGCGAAAACGAATCCAGATATGAAATCCATTTAGACTATCACGGACATTTCAAATGCAATCTCTGCAACCGAATATATGATATTCCGGTTGATTTTTGCATAACCGACAAAAGCGCTGTGGACGGATTTAAAATCAAAGAAAAAGATATTTGGTTTAAAGGCATATGCAAATCATGCCTTGAGGATAAAAAATTATACGAGGAGGCTAGTCATGAAGAAAAAAGATGAAGGTAAAAGAAAACTTACCTCCGTAGCAGGCGCCCCGGTCGCTGATAATCAAAATATTGCAACAGCCGGACCGCGTGGACCCGCCCTGCTTCAGGATGTATGGTATCTTGAAAAGCTTGCGCATTTCGACAGGGAGGTCATCCCTGAGAGAAGGATGCACGCCAAGGGTTCGGGGGCATTCGGGGATTTCACAGTTACCAACGATATAACTCAATATACGAAAGCCGCTGTTTTTTCCGAAGTCGGCAAAAAAACGGAATGTTTTGTCAGATTTTCTACAGTTGCAGGTGAAAGAGGCGCTGCGGACGCTGAACGCGACATACGCGGTTTTGCAATGAAATTTTACACCGAGGAGGGTAACTGGGATCTTGCGGGAAATAACACCCCGGTGTTCTTTTTAAGGGATCCGCTTAAATTCCCCGACCTCAACCACGCAATCAAAAGGGATCCGAAGACAAACATGAGAAGCGCAAAGAACAATTGGGACTTCTGGACATCCCTTCCCGAGGCCCTGCACCAGGTTACGATAACAATGAGCGACCGCGGAATCCCCTATTCCTACAGGCACATGAACGGTTACAGCAGTCATGCATACAGTATGATAAATGCCAAAAGAGAACGCGTCTGGGTGAAATTCCATCTTAAAACCCAACAAGGTATAAAAAACATCACGGACGAGGAAGCCGAAGCAATAGTTGCAAAAGACAGGGAAAGCCATCAAAGGGATTTGCTTGAGTCCATTGAAAAGGGCGATTTCCCAAGGTGGACAATGCATATCCAGGTCATGACTGAAGAAGAGGCTGAAAACATGCCATATAATCCTTTTGACTTGACAAAAGTATGGTATAAAGGCGATTTCCCACTTATCGAAGTCGGTGTTCTTGAATTGAACAGGAATCCCGAAAACTATTTTGCCGATGTTGAACAGGCGGCTTTTAATCCTGCGAATATAGTACCGGGCATAGGTTTATCTCCCGATAAAATGCTTCAAGGCAGGCTTTTCTCTTACGGTGACGCACAAAGATACCGCCTCGGTGTGAACCACCATCAGATTCCTGTAAACGCACCGCGCAATGCTGAGAAAGTGAACAGCTATCACCGCGACGGCCGGATGCGTGTTGACGGGAACGCCGGAAGCACCCTAGGGTACGAACCCAACAGCTATGGAGAGTGGCAGGAGCAGCCGGAATATAAAGAGCCTCCACTTGCACTTAAGGGTTATGCGTCAAACTGGAATTTCCGTGACGACGACGATGACTACTACACACAGCCCGGAAAGCTCTATAACCTTATGAACGATGAACAAAAACAGGTTTTATACGACAATACGGCAAGAGCCATGGGGGATGCTCCAAGGGAAATCAAAGTAAGGCATATAAAGAATTGCCTTAAGGCGGATATCAATTACGGCAAAGGCGTTGCCAAGGCGCTTGGTATTTCAATCAATACAAAAGATTAATGGAATAAGGGGAGGAAGGGGTTATACCTTTCCTCCTCCTTTATAATAAAATGAAGGTTAATGGAATTAAAAAATACTTATTAATATCGGCAGGTGTCTTGTCAGTGATCATAGGCGCCGTGGGAATAATATTACCTGTGCTCCCCACCACCCCTTTTCTTTTACTGGCGGCTTTTTGCTTTTTAAAAAGCTCCCCTAAATTGTATTCGCGCCTGCTTTCAAACCGGGTTCTCGGCCCCTATGTTCACAACTACATGAAATACAGGGCTGTTACGTTGCGCTCAAAGGTTATTGCATTGTTTTTGCTCTGGTTGTTTCTTATCATTTCAATCATATTGATTGATTCTGTAATTGTTAAGCTTTTACTGGTGGCAATAGGGACAGGTGTAAGCATTCACCTGCTTACTCTAAAAACAATAACACCTGAAATGAAAAAAGAGGACCGGGACCCGGAGGAACTGTTGTAAAACGACTAATCGCAATCATCCCCGTGTTCTTCCAGCTGTTTTCTTAAAAATTCCATATATCCATAATTGGTCCTGTTAATCTGTATGGGTGTTATGGATATATAACCGTTTTCATAGGCATCCACATCCGTATCCGGTTCGTTTTTAAAATCTTTCCATGTCCCTCTCGCCCAGAACATGTCGCCTTCGGGTTCATATTCGTGAGAGAACGGCCTGTGCCCCTGTTCTGTAACTTTTATTCCCTTTGAACTCTTAAAGCTGCCACTGGGGAAATTCACATTTATCACATTTTCCTTGTCGGGGATATCGGTGTTTACAAGTTTATCAAGAATACAGTCCAGTTCTTTTTCCACAACTTCAAAATGGCCGAAGTCCGTTGAAAACGCCACTGCCGGATAACCAAGGATAACCGCTTCCGAGGCCCCTGCCAATGTGCCTGAATAGATGATGTCCGTACCGAGATTAGGGCCGTTGTTGACCCCTGAAAGAACAATATCTATCTTTAATCCGAGGCCGTAAATTGCGAATTTGACACAATCCGCCGGCTTGCCGTCAAGGCTCCATGCTTTAATATTGGCGGAAAAGTCTTTACGCTCAATGAGTTTCATCGGATCATGGATTGTTATCCCGTGGCCGATGGCGCTTTGTTCCGTTTCCGGAGCCACAACATAAACGTTGCCGAATCTTTTTACCTTTTCAGCCAGCAGCTTGAGGCCGTATGCCTCTATGCCGTCATCGTTAACAACAAGAATATTCATTTACACAATCCTTTTTCTAATTCTTCCGGATATCTGGTCGATTATCGTCACGGTCACCACCAGGACAATTATAATAACTGCGGCTCTGGACCAGGACCTGGTCCTGATTGCAAAAATCAAGGGGGCCCCTATGCCGCCTGCTCCGACAAGCCCCAGCGTGGAAGCCGCTCTCATGTTGATCTCGAATCTGTAAAGCGTATAACTGATAAGCTCGGGGCTTACCTGCGGCAGAACGGCCCTGAAAAGAACTTCGAAATAATTCCCTCCGCAGGACTCAAGCGCTTCTTTCACTCCCATATCCATGCTTTCTATCGCTTCCGAAAACAGTTTCCCGAGCATCCCTATTGAATGGATCCCCAATGCAAGTATGCCTGCAGGAGCCCCCGGACCGACGACGCTTATAAATATAAGCGCCAGTATCAGTTCCGGGAAGGATCTTATCATGGTTACTATGAGTTTGCCCACCTTGGAGACTTTGGGCCCCACTATGTTCTGACTTGCGAGCAATGCGAAGGGAATCGAAATTATGGCCGAAACAAATGTGCCGCTTATTGCGATGGCAATGGTTTCGAGTATCGCATACGGAAGCCCGTCCACCGTGGGATTGGTCGCATAAACCAGGTCCGGGTTTATGAATCCGCGTCCCAACGCCCTAATGGCCGAGCCCGCAGACTGCATTATCCCTTTGAACTCAATACCGTCGAACCCCCAGATTATCAGTCCGAAAACAACAATGTAATACAGTATGTGAAGAGCTGTCTTTAAAGGGTTTTTTTCTTTTTTTACAATGATGTTCTCCATTATACCAGCCTCTTCCTTATCCCCGAGCTGATAAGATCTATAATAAGCACGATTGCAAAAGTGAATATGATTATCATTCCCACTTTATCAAACTGCCTCCAGGCAAGATTGTGTTCAAATGTCTGGCCGATTCCACCTGCTCCCACATATCCCAAAACGGCCGCAGCCCTTATGTTCACTTCGAATCCATAAATCGTGTAAGACATGAACTGGGGCAATATCTGGGGTAATATGGCATATCTCAATATGTTCATTTTATTGGCCCCAAGAGACATAAGCGCCTCGACCTGCCCGTAATCTATGGCCTCGATCGATTCGAATGTCAGCTTCGATATGAGCCCGAAAGTGAATATTGCCAAAGCCACAACTCCCGAAAAAGGTCCTGTTCCAAAAACCGCCACAAAGAGCGATGCCAGAACCAAGGCGGGGATTGTTCTGAAAATATTTAAAATAAAGCGCAGCGGGATGTTTATCCATTTTGATTTTATAAAGTTTTCCGCAGCCAGGACCGCAACCGGAAAAGCGATAATCGCTCCTACAAAAGTTCCCACCAGCGACATTTGTATGGTTTCGATTATCGGTTTTATTATATTGGGTATATATGCCCAATCCGGGGGAAGGAACATCCTGCCCATAAGCCTCCCGCCCTTATTAAGATAAAATAAAACCTCGACAATGTTAAATCCGGCAAACCAGGCGCTGCCGAACACCAAAAGCACCACAACCGCGATTATTGAATATTTTTTTAATCTTTTTGGTTTTGGAACGTTGATTTTTTCCATCATTCTTCTCCGAGTATCTCATCCTGATGTATGGATCTTCCGTACACCTGCTCAAGATCCCTGAAAAACCGGTCCTTATCCATTCCCTTCATTCGGACATCATAGACAACGGCCCCGTCCCTTACACCTATGACCCTGCTCGCATAGTTCCATGCAAGATCCACATGATGCAGATTCGCTATTGTGGTTATACCGTCTTCTTCATTTATTTTTTTTAGATAATCCATGACCTGCACGGTAGTAATGGGGTCGAGTGAAGCCACCGGCTCATCGGCAAGCATCAGTCTTGGCTCCTGCGCAAGGGCGCGCGCTATGGCCACCCTCTGCTGCTGCCCTCCCGAAAGGTCGCTCGCCCTGTTATGTACCTTTTCAAGGATGTCCACCCTCTTCAAGGCCCTATATGCTATTTGCTTGTCTTCTTCGGGGAAAAGACCCAGCACCGTCTTCCATGTGGGATGATACGCAACCCTGCCCGACAGGACGTTTGAAAGCACGGACATTCTCTTTACTATGTTGAACCCTTGAAATATCATGCCTATCCGCCGCCTTATCGCTATAAGCTCTTTTCCTTTTGCCTTAGTAACGGATTTGCCTTCAAAAAACACTTCGCCTTCCGTTGATTCAATCAACTTGTTTATAAGACGGAGCAATGTTGATTTCCCCGCTCCCGACAACCCTATGACCGCCACAAAGTCGCCTTCGTCGATTTCAAGATTGATGTTTTTTAGGGCCTGGACTCCGTTGGGGTATGTTTTACTTACATTTACAAATTCAACCACTTTTCTCTCCCGTCAATGAAAAAAAGCAAATATGGCTGCTTCATATAGAATACAAAACAGCCATATTGCAATCGGATCAATTCACTCTTTTATTCGAAACTTCCCCATTCGTCTTTTCTTTCGAGATATGTGCGAACTTCATCGTAGTCGGAATCCTTTGCTTCGGCATATCCCTCATGGCTGTAAATCGCCCTGACAATCTCAAGGCCTTCTTCTGATTCTGCAATCGCCATAAAGGCTTTCTTTATATCTTCCTTGAGTTTTTTGTCAAGATTGGGTATTACCGAAATCGTGTCGTTGGGTATTATGGATGTGTCGGTTATAAATACCACAGTATCCATAATGTCCGCATAATTGTCTTCATCTTTAAACAATGTACGTGCATCCTTGAATGTGAATGCGGCATCGGCTTCTCCGTTGAACACGGCAAGCACGGCATTGTCATGTCCGCCTGCATTCATCCATTCGACATCGTTTTCCGGATCAAGTCCGTTGTCCGCCAAAAGGTTTGCAGGCCATACGAACCCCGAAGTGGATGTGAATGATGATATTGCCACTTTCTTCCCTTTGAGATCCTTGACGCTGTTGATGCCGCTGTCCTTGTGGACTACGAGCTGTGATTTGTATCCGCTGACCAGTGGTTCATCATAAAGAAGATTGCCGTTGTCGTCCACATCGTATCTCAGTGATTTGAGAATCGCCTCAGCGGCCCCTTCATCCGCAGCCAGCACATAGGCCGTTGTCGCAAGAAGGCCCACGTGAATCTGTTCGGAGGCCATGCCCTCGATGAGCGCATTGTAGTCTGTAGCGACAGTGACATTCACATCCCTGTCCAGTTCCGCTTCCAGAAGGTCCTCAAGCGGTTTTCTTTGTGCGTCGAGAACAGATGCGTCCCTTGAAGGTATAAGCTGAACCTCGAGAACATCAGGGTCTATCGACCCGCCGTCATTGCAGCCTGTGAAAACAGCCGTGAGCAGGCAGACTGCAAGAACAATTGCTAATAGTCTTTTCATTATATTCCCCCCTTGAATTATTATATGTTTTGATAAACATACACCTATTAGATTATATCAAATGCATATGCATAGGTAAACAAGCGCAAGGGGCATATCAGAAATAAATCCTGTCAGTCTTGTTTTTCGGTAGAATAACCGAGTTCTTTGAAAGCAAAGCCCAGTTTACGCCTGATGTTCTCCATTTTTTCCTCCGGAAAGGCATATTTATTGGGTGTGTATTCTTTCTCCCTCTCGATATATTTCCTGAAAACGTCTTCCTGTTTTTCAAATCCGGAAATACCGAGTGATTCATAAACCTTTTTAACCGTTTCAAACGGTTGCTCCACGAATTCCTCATATTTGACTTCGACAATATTGCCTTCGGGTATGAGATTCTTTTCGCTGAAAAATTTCTTATAAAGGGCTTCATATACATTCAGCTGATTTCTTTCCAGTTCCGCTTCGCCCACAAGGTATTGAAGGTCGTACATGGGGAAGAAATTTCCGTAAAGCCTCTGTGTTGACAGACATACGTTGTAAGGGTTTCTGTAAATATGGATGAACTTTGCGTTTGGAAACATTTCCATCAGCTTTTTGATCCTTCCGGTGTTAATCGGTGTTTTCACCAAAAGCTGTTTTCCCCCTGATGAAAAAGTGGCTTTCTTCAGCTCGTCCCTATATATTCTTTGCCAGCTTTTCAATTGACGTTCTTTTATGTTTTTAAAAAGACCGTATTTGTAATAGTATTTCTCAAAGCTTGCCGGAAAAGCGATGAAATGAATCATTGAATAGGGTGAGCGGTTCGCTACGGCATAATCCTCTTCCTGCGGGAGGTCGATTTTCACTTTTATGTTGTCCATCGGC
Source organism: uncultured Clostridiaceae bacterium (assembly GCA_964636935.1). Taxonomy (GTDB): domain Bacteria; phylum Bacillota; class Clostridia; order DUPQ01; family DUPQ01; genus JAFGQE01. The sequence goes on along the minus strand of CAZWVS010000043.1, from coordinate 4,755 downwards.
CTTTTTTTAGGTATGACTTTCTTCCCGAAAAAGTGCAATATCGGTCTTAATAAAAGATAAGTCGACGGGTGATAGGTCTGAAGTATGTTGAAAAAGCCGAACTGCCTGTCCCTGGTTATGAGATTCGCAAGAAAAGTTGTGCCGCTCCTCCAGTGGCCTATGATGAAAATCGGATCCTTTTCTATTTTGGTGTTCCTTATCCTCCTCCAGAAAAGAAGTTTTTGTATCAGCATCAGCGGGAAATTCAATATATTCGATATTAGAAGGAAAAAGACTTTCGGTATTTTCTTCACATTGATTCTGAATCTGTTTTCGACCAATAATCTTATGAGCACATATAAATTGCCGCCGTTTAGATAATGCATCTGATATTTTTTAAAGTAATTCATACAACCGCTCTTTCATGCTTTTTCTTGCTAAAAAGGATTTTAACATAAAAACATGTGCAATTTGTGACAAAAACGTGTTTTTGTGGTTCTGAAAGATTCTTATGGACTGAAATAACCCGCCGAGGTGAAGCCGCGTCCCCCGCCCGGGTACGGGTATGCTGTTCATTTCTCTTTCGACAAAGACCCCAGTATCCCGCGCATCAGCGACCTTCCCACCTGTGTCCCCATGGAGGATGCTGCCGATTTAACAAATCTTTCAAGAGGCGATTGGCTTCTGCCGCTTCCCGATGAGCTTTTTATTATTGTTTCCAGCAGGCTCTTCCCCGTTTTTGAAGAATCAGGCTTTTCAGACATGCCTTTACCGGTTTCAACTTCCGCCTTCTTTGCTTTTTCAAGCAGTTTTTCATAAGCGGAATACCTGTCTACTTCATAATTGTATTTGCTCCCCAAAAAGGACATGCCGATATGCCTTTTTACTTTTTCCGGATCTGACGCCGATCCGATTTTGCTTTTCGGCGGCATTATATATGACCTTTCAACAACACCCGGGGTCCCCTTCTCATCTAAAAATGAAATAAGGGCTTCGCCGACCCCGAGATTGGTGATTGCCTCCCCGGTGTCAAAGTCGCTGTTCTGCCGGAATGTGTTTGCGGCCGCTTTTACGGCTCTTTGATCCGTAGGGGTGTATGCCCTTAAGGCATGTTGAATCCTGTTTCCCAACTGTCCAAGTACCGATTCCGGTATGTCAAGCGGATTTTGTGTTATGAAATAAACTCCAACTCCCTTTGAGCGTATCAACTTCACAACCTGTTCGAATTTTTCAAGAAGATATTTTGGCATTCCCTTGAATATAAGATGGGCCTCGTCAAAAAAGAAAACAAGCCTGGGCTTATCCAGGTCCCCCACTTCATCCAATTCCTCGAACAGTTCGGATAGCAGCCAGATCAAAAATGTTGAATAGAGGGCGGGATTGTTATATAGTCTTTTGGATTCAAGGACATTGATCATCCCCCTCCCAAGATTGTCAACCACCATCAAATCCCTTATGTCAAGAGCCGGTTCCCCGAAAAAGTTCTCAATCCCCTGCTCCTCCAGTATTATCAGTTTCCTCTTTATTGCGCCGACCGAGGCGGAGCTGATCGTCGCATAATCCCCGCTTAATTCCTTTTTGTTAAATGATATGTAATCGATAACCTTCACAAGATCCTTAAAGTCAAGCAGCAGCAGTTCATTTTCATCCGCAAACTTAAAGACCGTATATAGAATGGACATCTGCACATCGTTCAAATCGAGCAGTTTGGAAAGCATCAAAGGCCCCATGTCCGTAATAGTGGTTCTGACAGGATGCCCCTCTTCACCGAACAGATCCCAGAAAACAACAGGATATGAAGAGAACTCAGCTTTATCAAGACCGATCAGTTCCAGTCTTTGACGAAATTTCGGGCTTTCCTTGCCGGGTTCGATAAATCCTGTCAAATCACCTTTTATGTCCTGAAGAAAAACAGGAACCCCTATATCGCTGAAGTTTTCCGCAAGCACCTGCAATGTGACGGTTTTTCCCGTACCGGTCGCACCGGTTATAAGGCCGTGCCGATTGGCCATATCCGGATTCATGCATATCCTTTTATCACCCATTATTCCTATTTCCATGTTTTTCCCCTTCCGACAATTATACGGCATCCGATTATAATCAATTAAATTATATCACAAAGCTTTTCAGGATTGACCTCCGCTTCCTACACATCCACGCCTATGAATTCCTTTATCACTATCCCGATAACAAAAGACAATGCGGCAACACCAAGGGATATGGCCGCCATTTCCAGAAACCGTTTTTTGAAATTGTAATCCTTGGCGACCGAGATGTAATAATTGAATATGAATATTATTAACACCGCAACCCCGAGCGTGACACCCAGGCTTATAAAAGGGTCGGTTATAAGCAAAAACGAGGTGATGAGCAAAGTAACTGTGAGAATATAGGCCATTCCGGTGTATAGCGATGATTTCAAGGCTTCGGATTTCCCTTCCCCCTCCTGCCTGGTCGAAAGATATTCGCTTGCCGCCATTGAAAGGGAAGCGCTTATTCCGGTTATCAGACCGGTCAGGGCTATCAGCCGGGTGTTTTGAAATGCGAATGTAAACCCCGCGAGCGCCCCGGTAAGCTCAACCAGCGCGTCATTCAATCCCAGCACCACCGAACCCATGTAGTTAAGACGCTCTTCATCTATCATTTCAATCAGTTGTTCTTCATGCCTTTCTTCGTCTTCTATCATCGGTTTCATTTCTTCAAGCACATCGACATCGCCCGAATATGCCTTAACCGCCTTGCCTTCATCTTTTTCAAGCAGGCGGATTCCAAACGTGAGTCCGAATATCCTTGTAAGCCAGAAAAACAGGATGATCTTTCCCCTTTCCGGCTTCAGGGTTTTCCCCGTCACTTTTTTCAATCTGTCATAATGATTCATCTCGTCATCTGCAATATTGCGTATTATCCCGCTGTTTTTTTTATCTTTGATAACTTTTGACAACTTAAGATACAAATGGTGCGCCGTTATTTCATCCTGCTGGTCTTTAAGCAGCCTTCCCATTTCCGTTTCACTTATTTTTCTTTCCATTCAATCAAATCCTCCCTTGCTGTTTCTACCCTTTTGCAAGGTAATTCAGACTATATCGCTTACAGACAAATACTTGTCAATCATACTATTTATTCAACTGACACCTTTTCTCTTTTTTTTCGCTGAAACCATCTAGACTTAAGCGACATAAAACCAATGACAGCAAAAACACTCCCAAATGCTATCGTTCCCAGTTTTCCTCCCGCACCGTTCATCCCCGGTGTGAATATATATGCAAATGAGCAGATTAACCCGGCTGCCGCCATGTGAATCCATGAAGGCACTTTCAATTTTGAACTCATTCCTGCAAACGTTGCAAAGTACACCATGATTGCCAGGTTGGAACCCATGCCTTTAAAAAGAAGCGGCATCAGAAGTCCGGCGGTCATTCCGACAAGACCTGATGCCAATACGGGGCCGCATTTTGTTTTAGTGTGAAGCAGATATGTCAACACGGCTCCCATAATCGAAAAAATCATTAGGAACAAGATTTCCCTGATGCCCGGAATTTCGAATTTTATAAATTTGGTTCCAGTTGTGATGATGGTTAAAACACAACCGGTGAAGGCCATGGTTCCCAGCTTACCGCCTATTCCGTTAAACACGTCTTCTGCTGCAATAAAAATAACGGATGTCACGCTTCCGGCAAGGATGACTTGTAAAAAGTTTAAAGCGTCACCGCTGCTCATGCCTACAAAAGAACCGCAAAAAACAGCGGCTGCATAACCCGGCGACACAACTGCCGCTATTATTCCCGTCAACCCCGAAGCTACAACAGCATTCAGGCCAACGTAAGCATGAAGCAAATAAACGAGTATAGTACCCGCTAGAACGCTTAATATATTCAATGCCATATGTATTCGGCTTTTATTTTCCACCGGTTTTCCCATATCTTCCTTATACTGGACAAATATCCCATAGATTATCATTGCTATCGGTATTAACGATATTAATGCCGTTATCAAGGAAGTGTTCAAGGATTCATACGCAGCTGTGGAATAAATCATAAGAACCGGTAGCGACAACATAAAAAAAATGATGTTTCTCAATATTGGTTTCCAGCTGCAGCTTTTCAATTTCATACATGTCCTCCAATGTCATTTATTATGATTATATAGAAAAACCAGGCCGATGTTAAGCCATCTAAAGTTTTATTTATCATAATGAACCTTTCATTTTTAAACACTTGACTGTTTTGTCGGATTGGTATATTATCCTTTTTAGTGTTTACTTAATTGGATGGATGTGTTTAATGGATTATAAATTGTTCAAAGCCCTGGGTGATAAAAACAGATATGAGATTATCATGCTTCTCATTAACCGCAGCTATTGCGTCAGATCCCTTTCACGCAAGCTGTCGATATCGGAATCTGCAGTGTCGCAGCACCTTTCCATTTTAAAAAACGCCGGTATGGTGCATGGTGAAAAGCGGGGATATTACACACATTATTCTGTGAATAAGAAGTTCTTTATAGAGCTGTCTGAAAGCCTACGCAAACTGGCATCACAAAAAACATCTAAGTCCGAATGCAAATTCAACAAAACCCATACGGGGAAAAGCAATTGAAGAATATTTCCATATTAAAAGGAGGTCCGACAATTTGGATATTATAAAAGTGGAAGGTCTTACAAAACATTACGAAAAAGTCGAAGCCTTGAAATGGTTGGATTTCACAGTGAGATACGGAGAGATTTTCGGTTTTCTGTGCCCGATCGGCGCCGGCAAAACGACCACTATAAACATACTT
>CAZWVS010000042.1:0-12802 GCA_964636935.1 uncultured Clostridiaceae bacterium | reverse complement strand
CCCCCCTTTTTCAGCTGCAAACCGTATGTTCCTTGTCAGGTATCTCATATCCGCGCTTAAAGCCTCCGACTCCATGAGTTCCACGGCAGCCGACACATCCATCCCCGAATATATTCTTCCAAGGGCGTTTTTCAGCAATTTCCCCAAAGGCCCCCGAACACCTGATTCCTTTGTTTTCCCGAGGCAATAAACAAGGTCGTTCCTGACGGAGCTCCATTTTGCCATGTTCATCAGAAAATATGTTATCTGACCGGTCTCCCTCTTTTCCATGAACCGCACAAGCAGGTCGAATGCGGAATAGGACACCGCCGCCGGGAAAACACCCGCAGCGGCTCCAAGGGCCGCATTTCCGGAAATATCGCCGATAACGGTAAAACTGATAACATAGATAACCAGGCATATCATGATGGTTGCAATCCTTCCGGGGGGTTTTATGCCGGGTTTTCGCAGTTCCATAAGCTTCTGCCTTATACTGATTTTTTTGCATATCGCAATAGCGCCAAAACACAAAATCAAATTTACTGTAAAATAAATCATTCCGTCCCCCTGTTGTAAATGACACTTTGCTCCGTCTTTTCCTTTTCATTGATTTTTATTTCGCAGATGCTAACAACCTTGAAAGAATTGACATATACAACCATGTCGATTCCCCTCGCGGCCTCTTGTGTCATGCTTTCAACCGATTCCCCGTTTGAATTGCATAAGCCCAGCGAAACAAGCCTGCCCACGGCATCTTCCGCGGAGTCCGAATGCATTGTGCCAAGCACCCTGTGTCCGGTGCATGAAGCTTGTATGAAGGGATATGCCTCCCCTCCGACTATCTCGCCCACGCAATATGTGTCCAGGGACATGGTGAGCCCGTCCCGTATCAGCATTTCCAAAGTGACCGGACGTCCCCCCTCCCCGTCCTTTTTAGTTCGCTGTTCAATACAGAACTTCTTTTCCGGATATATTTCCGCATCGGATTCGACCACAAGAACCCTTTCCATCTTTGGAAGCAAATTGAGGAATGTTCTTAAAATCGTGGTTTTCCCCGCTGCCCCTTTGCCGCAAAAAAGAACGCTTTTACCTTTTACGGCTGCATCAAACAGAATATCCTCGACATTGTCATCCATCATCCCAAGCTGTTTCAGCTGTTCCGTGGTATAAGCCTTTTTCCTGTGCTTCCTTATGCTGATCGCCGGACCCGACACATTACGCGGAGGTATGGAGACATTTATCCTAAGCCTTCTGGATAGGTCCGCGACCCTGCAGTGACTGTTGTCCTCGTTTAAAAACCCTCCGTTTCGAACAGCCATGAGCCGGCAATACACGCCGAAGGATTGTGAGTCGCCGAAATTCACATCGGCCGGCATCCTCTTCCCGTTTTTTGTTATGGAAAATTCATTGTAGGCCGTTCCGTCGATATCGCTTATGTCATCGTCATCGACGAATTTTTGCAAAATCCCGTATCCGAACATGAAATCGAAAATTCCGTTTATCATCGTCTGCCTGCCGCCTGAATGATAATAGGAGTCCCTGTCCATGATTCTGATGATTTCCCTTTGTATTGTTTCCCTTTTGCCTTCATCACCGTGCGCCCCGATGACAAGATGCGGCTTTTTACTTATTATTTCCCCCGCAATGAGCATTACCAGTTTGCCCAGGGGCACCGATATTGAACCGTCCTTTTGTTCTTCCATGCCTATTGGTTCATACAGGCTTTTAACTAAAGGCATTCTAAACAACACCTGCCTTTTTTAACAACCTGGCGTATTGCCTGGTTTTCTTCCGGTCCAAAGACTTTGCGTAGCCTCCGCCGCCCATATAGGTCTTGGCCCTGCTTTTCCCGTCATTGATGTTTCCCAGCCATTTACCGGAACAAACACCCGATACCGCTCCCGCGGGAAGGCTGCAGCCCAAACCGTCGGAACCCATGAATAAGAACCTTTCAGTGCCTACTTTTTGTCTTTTCACGACGAAAGAGGCTAGATTGTTGAAACGACGTATGTCGCAGATACCCTTCTCAACGGTGAAAATTATCAGATCCGCAACCAGCATTGCATCCATGAGATAACCGTCATAGGGAAAGCCGTTGCAGGAAAAAACCAGAACATCGAATCGTCCGGAAGCAAATCCGGCCAGCCTTGCCGCAATTCCACCTGGTGACTTCTCGTATCCTTCATAATCTATCCTGCCGGGAAGGGCATAAAGCCTTTTGCCGACTTTATAAAATCCTTTCTCAGGGTTCATGCCACCCTCTTCAATGAAATCCTGCAGGAAATATTCCGGTTTCTTGATTCCGAAAGCTTTATCGACCGCCGGGGAAAGCATGTCCAGATCAACGGTCAGGACTTTTTTTCCGGATATCGCCAGCACATATGCGATTTCGCATGCGGTTTCCGGATTGCCGGGAAAGCAAAGGGAAACCATGTCGTTTTGTTCCGCGACACCCGATTCCCTGAGTTTGATCAATCTCCTTATATCGTTTGCCATCCCGGCTGCGCATCCGTATCTGTCCATAGGGTTTTTACATGTGCATTTTTGGATAATGCGAAACATCTCCCGGCTTATTCCTTTGGAGTTTTTTTGCTCGAATATCCTCTTCACCCTTCCCGTAACCAGATAATGCAAAAGCTCCCCTGCGGCATATATGTCCGATGCTACGCTTTTCTTCATCCCTGCGAGGCATTCCGGCGCGCAAAAACCCGATGAACCGGAATTGTCCTCCGTGGAACCGAAATCTATCAGCACAACCCGTTGTTCGCCGAGTAACACGTTTTTGGGTTTTATATCTCCGTGAATATACGGTTTGGGTTTTAGGGAATGCATGTAATCCAACACCTCTAAAACACCCAAAATCACTGCCGACGCCTCGCTCTCGAGCATCACACCATTCTTGTTAACATACTCCCTTGCGTCCTGTCCTTCGACATATTCCATTACAAGGTACATTGCGCCGTTTTCGTCAAAAGCGTCGCAGATTCCGGGTATGCCGGGATGTTTCAATCTACGCAGGACATTGTAATCGTTTGACTTTTTGCCGGTTGCTGAAATAAACTCCTTTATTATCCTGTCCGAACCGATTGTCTCGTCATATCCGTGGTAGACATTGACCCTTTTTCTGGAACTTATCTGTTTCAATATTCTGTATTTTTGATTCAGTCTTTTGATAGTCCTTACCTCGCATGGTATTTTTTGTCATTTATAGATTACCATAGTTTACAATATTTGACAAGTGCAATTTACATTTCCACAGTTTTTCCAACATCCTGATTGTGGATTTTGTGGATAATCTTCAAATCACATATAAACACTGACTGTGTGCTGTGTAAAAAAAGTTGATAACCTGTGTTTAAAAACTGTAAAAAAAGCACCCGGTTTTTATACCGGGTGTTTTTTTATTCATTTAATCCTATTCTTCCATTTTAACAAATCGAAATTCACCGGTGTCGAAAAGCCCCATGTCCGTAAGCTTGATCTCGGGAATAACCGGGAGAGCCAGGAAAGACAATGTCATAAACGGATCCACATCCATGTCAACACCCAGGCTGCGTGCCACTTTGTTCATTTTTTCAAGTTTTTCAACAACTTCTTTAATAGGGGAGTCGGTCATGAGTCCCGCGATTTCAAGTCGCAGAACTTCCAGGGTCTCCCCTTTTGAGCAAATGCACATGCCTCCCTCGCAGCGCTGGAGTTCCTCCACCGCTTTTATCATGTCACCGTCATTGTCCCCGATCACTATGATATTGTGGGAATCATGGGCTATGGTAAGTGCAATCGCACCCTCTTTTAAGCCGTACCCTTCAACCAGCCCCACTCCGGCCCCTCCGGTTTTCCCATGCCTTTCAATGACAGCCAGCTTCAATATGTCCAGTTTTGGGTTGTTTTTGTAAAACCCTTTTTCACTGTCCACTTTCCTTATCACTTTTTCGGTAGTTATGTTGTCCTTGATTATACGTATCACTTTGACAACATCGGACTCAAGTTCAAGGGGAAGCTTATCCTCCCATCCCGCGCCAAGTTTGACCGTGCCCCGGACCGATTCATCGACCTCATGGTTCGAAACGGACAGCCCTGTGTCGCCCCCCATGATACAGACTCCATTCTTAAAAACCATCGACACGTTCATTTCCCTCAAGTCGTCCGTCACAACAAGATCAGCAATGTATCCGGGCGCAATAGCCCCCCTGTCCTTTAGGCCGTAGCATTCGGCTGTATTCAACGTCGCCACCTTGACTGCGTCAACAGGGTCCATCCCTTTCCCGATCGCCTTTTTAATATTGAAATTTATGTGACCTTCTTCGAGTATGTTTACGGGGTTTTTGTCATCCGTGCAGAACATGACCCTTCGCAAATTGTTTTTATCCACCCCTTGAATAAGTGCATCGAGGTTTCTCGTCGCCGTGCCTTCCCTGATATGTACATACATGCCCCTGCTTATTTTTTCCAGCATTTCGTCCACCCGGGTGCATTCGTGATCCGTTTGTATGCCGGCTACTATATATGCGTTAAGGTCTTTCCCGGATAACCCGGGTGCGTGTCCATCTATGTTTTTACCCTTTGCGGCGGCCAGTTTTTTGTACACTTCCCCGTCTCCGGTCACCACGCCCTGATAATTCATCATTTCACCCAGACCCAGTATGTTATCCATGTTCATTAGGGGTTCAAGCTCGGCGGCGGACAATCGCGCTCCTGAATTTTCAAATTCCGTCGACGGTACGCAGGAGGGGAGCATGACAAAAACATCAAGGGGCAGGCCTTTGCTGCTTTCGAGCATGTATTCGATGCCCGGTATGCCGCATACATTCGCTATTTCATGAGGGTCGGCTATTACGGTCGTGGTCCCTTTTGGCATTACCGCTTCGGCAAACCTGGGCGGCGTGAGAAGGGATGATTCTATATGGACATGTCCGTCGATAAATCCCGGACAGACATATCTGCCTTCCAGGTCTATTTCGTCAAAGCCCTCATAATTGCCGATTCCGGCAATTTTCCCACGATATACGGCTATGTCGCCTTTTTCAATTTTCCCGTTGAATACATTGATTATGGAGCCGTTCTTTAATACGGTTTCCGCCTTTTCTTCTCCCGTTGCCACCCGGGTCATCTCAATTGCGTCCACAGCTGATCACCTATCCTTCCGTATTAAAAAACGGCATTTGTCCACGGTCGGGGTTTTGTTATGAGACTGATTTAAGTTCCAGGAAAACACCCCTGTTCTCATACATGACCGGATAACGGTTTTCATCATTTGAATACCATATATACATCCTGGGCTTCATACCCAGCACCAGCCCTGTATACTTAACTTCAACCTTTATACATTCCATAGTCCCGTAGGGAACCGTTACTTCCTCCAAGCCTATGTTTGTTACGCGGAAAACCACTATGTCCCCCGCATCGATTATCGATATGTTTATGTCTTTTTCATAACCCTGATCAAGAGTGAGGGCGCCTACGGTGAACAACAAAGCTTCATTGTCTATATAATAGTCAGGCAGGTCAAGGGTTTTTGTTTCCGTTTCAGAAGGGGTTTCGGCCGTCATATTCAAAACACCGTTCTCATATTCGGCGTAAATGTCCCAGTTTTTCGACGGATCCAGATTATATGAATTGCCTTTATGTGAAGTAAATGGTTTTAACGTATCCCTATTGAAATTCGATTCCGACACAACCGTCCCGTAATCGAATTTTATCACCGATTCCGTTGAAACTACATCGTCCTCCACGGTAAAGTCATACCTTATTTCGGATTCGCCTTCGTCTTCAATACGGTTGTAGACAAATGTCCTGTTCTCCGTGAATATGTCGATTGTTTCAAATGCCTCTTCACTTAAGGAAGGGGTGCACCCCGAAAGCAATACGGCTGCAACAATTAAAAACGGTAATATAATTCTACTTTTTTTCATTTTCTTCAGACCTCTATTTCAAGTATGAACCGGTCAAACACGGTTTCTTCGATAAACTGCTCCCTGTGAAAGAATGTTTTCCTATATCTGGATATCTCCCTGGTGTTCTTTTTCAACCATACGGGAACCGGGATTTCAAGGCTTTTGCACAGCCTGATAAAAGCATCTTCCATGACATCATGAAAGTCCGCTCCGCTCAGGTCTCCGGCGGATGAGGCTTCGCTTAAAACAATATTCTCCTTCATCAGCCTTCCATACAATACCATTTCTATCCTTCCCTGCACATGGAATATTCTATTGAATCCACCAATGCCAGCCAGCTGGCCTCTATTATATCAGTAGAAACCCCTATTGTCGTCCAATCGCTTTTGCCGTCCGTGGATTCTATGAGCACACGGACCTTTGCGGCGGTGGCCATCTCGGAATCGAGTACTCGCACCTTGTAGTCCGTCAATTTAACATTTACAAGCCGGGGATAGAACTTGGTAAGGGCCTTTCTCAGGGCTCCGTCAAGCGCGTCGACGGGACCGTCCCCCTCCGCGGCCGTTATTTCATGCTCGTCCCCCACCTTTATCTTTATCATGGCGGCGGAATTTGTTTTCTGGGTCGACGGCTCATTCACCATGACTTTGAATTCCACAAGTTCAAAAGAAGGCTTATAGAGTTTCAGCATCCTTCTTATTATTAGCTCGAAACTGGCTTCGGCCCCTTCGTACTGGTATCCTTCATATTCCATTTCCTTGAGTTTTTTGATTATCTGTTTTGTTTCGGGGCTTTTTTTCTCAATACCCGGATCGATTTTCTTGATCAGTTTTATGACAGAACTTCCGCCGGCCACTTCGCTCATCAATATCCGTCTTGAATTGCCCAATTCGGCCGGATTTATCAATTCATATGACCGGGGGTCTTTTAGCATGGCGTCCGTATGCATGCCCCCTTTGTGTGCAAAAGCCGCCGACCCCACAAAAGGCGAGTTGTCCGGAAGGACCAGATTGGATATTTCGTTTATATACATGGCGGATGACGCCCATGAGGAAATCGCTTCTTCGGGTACGCATTTATACCCTTTTAGCAACTGAAGGTTCGGTATTATCGTTGTTAGGTTGGCATTTCCGCAGCGCTCGCCGATCCCGTTCATCGTACCCTGGACCTGCGAAGCCCCCGCCTCCACCGCCGCTATTGAGCCTGCAACTGCCATGCCGTTGTCGTTGTGGCAGTGTATCCCTATTTCAACATCGATCTCCCGCAACACCTTTTTTGTAATTTCGGCTATTTCCGAAGGGAACGTCCCGCCCCTCGTGTCACACAGGCATAACACAAAAGCCCCCGCTTTTACGGCGGTTTTCAATGTCTCCATGGCATACCCGGGATTTTCCTTATAACCGTCGAAAAAATGTTCCGCGTCGAAAATGACATCGCGGTTGTTTTTCTTCATGAAATCGATCGAATCGAAAATCATATCCAGATTTTCTCCCGTGTCCGTCTTCAATATGCCTTCGACTTGAAAATCCCAGCTTTTGCCGAATACGGCGACCGTATCCGTGCCGGCCTCTAGCAGGGATAGGAGATTGGCGTCCTGCGCAGCTTCAATGCCCGCTCTTCTTGTGCTGCCGAATGCGACAATTTTTGAGTTTTTCAACTTAATGTCTTTTACTCTAGAAAAAAATTCACTGTCCTTTGGATTCGATCCGGGATTCCCCGCTTCGATGAAATCAATCCCCATTTCATCCAGCTTCGAGACGATCTTAATCTTATCCTTGACCGTGAAGGATATGTTTTTCCCCTGCGCCCCGTCCCTGAGGGTTGAATCGTAAACGCATATTTTCCCCATGTCATTCACCGTCCCCGTTTTTTATCAAAACCGAATATGCCCTATTGGCGGCATTGAGATATGCCAGTATGCTGGCTTCGATTATGTCGGTTGATATGCCGTGGCCTGAAAAACGCCTGCCGTCTTTTATTACGACCACGTTGACTTCACCCATTGCATCCTTGCCGCCGGTTACCGCCTTTATTTTATAATCCTCCAGCTCCATTGAAAAACCCATGCATCTTTCGGCGGCGTTGAGCGACGCGTCGACCGGGCCGTCGCCGGTGGCCGCCTCGGTTATGTGATCGTCGCCTTTTTTGAGTTTCATCGTCGCGGTTGATATAAGCTTGTTCCCGCTGCTGATTTGAAAACTGTCAAGAATGAAGGTTTCCTCCACCTTGAAAACCTTTTCCATCATTATGGCTTCAAGATCCTCCGCCAGCACATGTTTTTTCCTGTCGGCAAGGTCCTTGAATTTTATAAAGGAGTCATTCAGGTCTTCTTTTCCCAGAGTATAGCCCATCTCCCTGAGTTTCTCTTCAAAGGCATGCCTTCCCGAATGTTTGCCCAGCACCATGTCGTTATGTTTCAATCCAATTGATTCAGGTGTCATTATTTCATAGGTCGTCTTTTCCGCCATGACACCGTGCTGGTGTATTCCCGATTCGTGGGCGAATGCGTTCTTCCCCACTATCGCCTTGTTCGGCTGGATGCTTATTCCCGTCAGTGTGCTTACAAGGTTGCTTGTCTTGCTGATCCTGGTCGTGTCTATATTGTGTGTGTATCCATAGAAATCTTTTCTTGTATCCAGCGCCATCACAATCTCTTCCATGGCGGCGTTGCCGGCTCTTTCGCCCACACCGTTTATAGTGCATTCTATGAGGTCCGCTCCGTTTTGTATTGCGGAAAGTGAATTTGCAACAGCAAGGCCGAGGTCGTTGTGGCAGTGGACGCTGATTTTGACATCCCCGATGCCCCTGACATTTTCCTTTATGTCTTTTACAAGTCTTCCGAATTCCTCGGGGGTGCTGTAACCAACGGTGTCGGGAATGTTGAGCATCACGGCTCCGGCTTCAATAGCCGCTTCATAAATCTTGTAAAGGAACTGTCTTTCGGACCTGCTGGCATCCTCGGCGGAAAATTCAACATAATCCGTATATTGTTTCGCATATGAAACCATCTGCGAGGTTTTTTGAAGCACTTCTTCGGGGGTCATTCGGAGCTTATGTCTCATATGTATTTCGCTTGTCGCGATAAAAGTGTGTATCCCCGGCTTTTTCGCGGACTTGACAGCCTCCCATGCCTTATCTATATCCCCTTTTACAGCCCTTGCGAGGCTGGTGACGATACAGTTTTCAACCACACCGGCCACAGCCTGCACAGCCTCGAAATCACCTTTTGACGTAACGGCGAAACCTGCTTCGATCGCATCGACTCCGAGGAGTTCGAGCTGCTTCGCTATAGCTGTTTTCTCTTCAACGTTCAGGCTTACGCCGGGCGTCTGCTCACCGTCTCTGAGTGTTGTGTCCAATATCATGATTTTTTTGTTCATAAGTCGGCCCTCCCCGGATTTCCTTCATTCCGGTTTTTACCATTTACAAAAATACCCGGCTTTCCCGCCGGGTATTTTGCTGTTTTGTTTTATTTCTTGAGCCAGCTCATCATTTTTCTCAGCTCCGTCCCGACGGTTTCGAGCTGCTGCTCCGCTTCCCTTCGCCTGGTTGCTAGGAACCTGGCCCTTCCGCCCGCATTGTTTTCCGCAATCCAATCTGAAGCGAATTTACCGTTTCTTATATCTTCAAGCACATCTTTCATCGCTTTTCTCGTGTCTTCGGTTATAATCTTCTTCCCTGTCGAATAGTCTCCGTATTCCGCCGTGTCGCTTACGGAATATCTCATATAACCGAACCCGCCCTCGTTTATGAGGTCTATGATAAGCTTCATTTCATGTATGCATTCGAAATATGCTATTTCGGGCTGATACCCCGCCTCCACGAGGGTTTCGAATCCGGCTTTCATCAATTCGGTGACGCCTCCGCAAAGAACAGCCTGTTCCCCGAATAAATCGGTTTCCGTCTCTTCACGGAATGTGGTTTCAAGGATCCCGGCCCTTCCCGCCCCTATTCCGCACGCGTAAGCCATCGCGTACTCTTTTGCGTCACCCGACGCGTCCTGATAGACGGCTATTAACGAGGGCACGCCTTTTCCTTCGGCATATTGGCTTCTGACCGTATGTCCCGGGCCCTTGGGAGCAACCATGATGACATCCGTATGGTCCGGGGCTATGATCTGTTGAAAAGTTATATTGAAACCGTGGGCGAACATCAGGACATTCCCCTCTTTGAGATTGGGTTGAATGTCGTTTTTAAATATGGAAGCCTGTTTTTCGTCCGGTACAAGCATCATTACAAGGTCTCCCAGCTTGGCGGCTTCCGCCGTGTCAACCACCTTGAGCCCTGCTTTTTCAGCCTTTTCCCTGCTTGACGACCCCGGTCTCAGTCCGACTACCACATCATATCCGCTCTCTTTAAGGTTTAGCGCATGCGCGTGCCCCTGGCTGCCGTATCCTATTATGGCTATGGTTTTGCCTTTCAATATTTCCGGATTGCTATCCTTCTCATAATACATTTTCGCCACTTCTATAATCCTCCTTGTTAGTATGGTTGTTTTTTCTACAAAATATGGTCTTTTGCGCTTCCCCGGCCTATCGCAATCATGCCGGTCCTTACGATTTCGAGGATACCGAACTGTTCGAGAAGACTGTTTAGCGCATCTATCTTATCCTGGTCCGCCGATATCTCAACTGTTATGGTTTGGGTTGAAACATCCACTATGTTGGCTCTGAATATATCGACAAGCTGTATTATTTCAGCTCTCTTATGCGCAGGCGCGTCCACTTTAATTAGAACAAGCTCCCTTCCCACGTATTCGGATGAATTGAAAACTTTGATCTTTATGACATCCACAAGTTTGTTCAGCTGCTTTCCCACCTGGTCTATGATATAATCGTCGCCTTTTACCACTATTGTTATCCTGGAAATGCCCGGGTCGTTTGTCTCCCCCACGGCAAGGCTGTCGATATTGAACCCCCTGCGGCTGAACAATCCCGCCACCCTTGATAATACTCCCGCATGGTTTTCCACCAGAACGGACATTGTATGTTTTTGTTCCATCAGCGCACCTCCGAAATCCACCTTATACCATGATGCCGTAACCTTGTGTATATTATTACTTATAATAATGAATGTGGTTTAATATGTCAAGAAACAAACCTCGTCCGGATTTGGCGTTTTTCATATCACGACCCTGTCAAGATATCCTTCCGCAATTTGTTTTTGTTCCATCAAACGCCTGTATGTCTGTCCCGGATGGTTCTTCATCTTATACATCGGCCTAAACGGAATTATGTGTAAAGGGATTTTTTTGTCCACGGATGCAATCCAGCGGCACATCGATTCCATTTCTTTTTTTGAATCGTTCATGCCGGGGATTGACATGTGGGTTATTTCAACATGGCATTTCCCGGCGCTTTCGGCAATTGTCCTTTTCACGGGGTTTAGCCTTCCCCCGCATATATCTTTATAAAAATCGTCGCTTACCGATTTTAAGTCTATATTCATTGCATCAACATGGGGAAGTATTTTCTTTAGCGGTTCCGGATTTACAAATCCGTTTGTTACAATTACGTTCACCATTCCGTTTTGCTTGTTTTTAATGCATGTCTCAAGCATGTATTCATACCATATGAAGGGTTCGTTGTATGTGAAGGCTATACCGATGTTCCCTTCTGTCTCAAGGGCGGTTTTGCACAATTGCCCGGAACTCATCCTTGCCAGCTCCGGCTCTTCCCTTGATATATGGTAATTCTGACAGAATTTACAGTTGAAATTGCATCCGTAGGTCCCCACCGAAAGTATCCGGGTCCCAGGCATGAAGAAATTCAGGGGCTTTTTTTCTATCGGATCCATCGTCATCGATGAAATCATTTCATATGTCTTTGTATATAATGTCCCGTCTTTATTGAGTCTGACCCCGCAAATTCCGGTATCGCCTTCGCTTATTATACAACTGTGCGGGCATAAGGCGCATCCGACCTGTCCGCCTGATAGCTTTTTATAAAAATCCGCTTCTTTCATGTGTGTCTTTCCACCCGGAATCTTTCTATTTCATATTCCTCATCTTTTTCGATGCCCGCCTTTTGGCATGCTATTTCAAGCTGCCTGTTTACACTGTCCACTCCGTCGAGGTTCGGCAGGAGCAATCCTTTTTTTAATCCTTTATGAACTATGACACCGTATTTTTCCGGGTCGAGCCGACCGGCGTCTTCAACCTTTTCAGGTTCAAAAAGCACATCCACGCTTATAGACAGCTCATCCAGTTCCTTTTGCGTGATGGGCGGGAACCGGGGGTCTTCAGCCGCTGCTTTTATAGCGTTTTCTATTATTTCATTTTCTATGCAATCCGTAGTAGGGCCGATCGTCCCTATGCATCCCCTCAGGTTTCCGTTTTTCTTAATGGAGACGAAAACACCTTTTTTGATATCGCTCTTGTTGTCGGGCTTTATTCTCTTTCCCGATTTTACATGGTTTTCGATTGCCTGTCTTGCCAGTTTGACATAATCCGATTCATTCCGCCGGGTTTTGGAAACATGGGTTTTTCTTCTTTTTTTGAATTCCTCAAACACCGAGGCGCCTTCGCCGTCGTCTTCGATCATTGCGGTCATGTACCCCACGCCGTAGGGGCCTTCATATGAAAACACTTCCGTTTTGCATTTTCTTCCTTCAAAAACCCCAAGCATTATGTTTATCGACCTGTGGCCGCACTCACCCGCCTTTTCACGCAATCCTGCGTCGGTTTCGAGGAAACTGGCAAAATCGCCTTTTTTCATATAATCAACGACAAGCTCATCGTATTCGGCACCAGCGGGGTCGAAACCCGCCGGCGAATCGTGGGACAGCCGGTGCGACATGTCGGAACTTGCTACGACACAGATCCTGTGCCCGGTATCCAGCGCCGCTTGTTCCAGTGCCATCCCGCACTTATACAGGTCTTCCGGCCCCAGCAGGCCGTAGGTGACATGGACCAGTTTGAATACCTCAAG
>CAZWVS010000041.1:10150-12817 GCA_964636935.1 uncultured Clostridiaceae bacterium | reverse complement strand
CGGCGAGTACAAGACGCTTGAAGAATTCACCGAAGGCATGGAAAACGGCGAAGATAAAAAGAAAAAGATCCATTATGTATCGGACAGGGATAAACAGTCGCAGTACGTACAGATGTATAAAGAGCATGATCTGGATGCCGTAATTCTGGATACCATGCTCGATTCGAGTTTTATAAACTTCATGGAAATGAAATTGACCGATACGGAATTCGAAAGCATAGACAGCAATGTATCCGAAGCCCTGAAAGGCGATGGCGCAGCCGACGGATTCGACGACTTGAAAAACTTCGTAAAAGACAAACTCGGAAACGACAAGCTGAAAATCGAGGCCCATTCGTTAAAGACCGCGGACATACCGGCGGTTATAATGACCGATGAGCAATCCAAGAGGATGAAGGATATGAGCCGCATGTACGGCGCAATGGGGATCAACGACTCCTTCCCGTCAAACGATACGCTGGTTCTAAACACCGGCAATGCGGTGATAAAGAAATTGGTCAAAAGTGAGAATGAAAAGACAAAGACTGAGATAGTCAGGCACATATATGAGCTGGCCATGCTTGCAGCGGGCAAGCTTGAACCGGACGACCTTGGCAAATTCCTGAAAAGAAGCAGCAGCATCCTGGAAAAAACCATACATGAAGATTCGGGAAGCGACAAGACAGACAATAAGGAAGGCGAAGACGGCAAAAGTGATTGAAACTTTGATGAAGGTGTTTAAACACCTTCATTTTTCAAGAAAAACAACTTAAAGGATGAGCGATGGGAAAAGTAAAAAGAATATTTGTAGAAAAAAAGCAGGGGTTCGATGTCGAAGCCGAAAGCCTTTACCATGAGTTCACGCACCTGCTTCGGATTGCCGGTCTCGAAGGCATTAGAGTCGTAAACAGATATGACATGGAAGGAATATCCGACAATGAATATCAAACGGCCAGGGAGACTGTTTTTTCTGAACCGCCCGTGGATAACGTCTATGACGAAACCATGCCTGTCGCAGAGGATGAAAGGATTTTCGCATATGAATACCTGCCCGGTCAATATGATCAAAGGGCAGACTCGTGCGAGCAGTGCATCCAGCTTATAACTCAGAAACAAAAGCCGATTATAAAAACCGCGAAAGTTGTAGCGGTAAAGGGGAACGTTTCAGAAAAAGGCATGGAACGCATAAAACAGCATCTCGTAAACCCGGTGGACAGCAGGATTGCATCCTTGGAGAAACCCGAAACACTGCGTATGGAACTGTTTGTTCCCGACTCGGTTGAAATCCTCGACGGTTTCATAGACATGGATTTAAAGAAGAGGCACGGGTTCATGTCCGAATACGGACTCGCCATGAATATGGACGACCTTGAATTCATACAGGACTATTTTCTAAAAACGGAAAAAAGAAACCCCACGATAACAGAAATAAAAGTAATTGACACGTATTGGTCGGATCACTGCCGGCACACGACTTTTCTTTCAGAGATAGACAGGCTCGAAATAGGGGATTCGCCTTATCTGCATAAATGCCATGAAGCCTACAAAATGTACCTTGAAGCCCGAAAAAAAATATATAAGGACAATAAAAAAAGACCCGTATGCCTTATGGATATCGCATTGATGGCCATGAAGGAAATGAGAAACGAAGGGATGCTTGAGGATCTTGAAGTTTCAGACGAGATAAACGCCTGCAGCATAAAAGTTGATGCCGTGATCGACGGCAAAAAGGAAAAATGGCTGGTGATGTTTAAAAACGAGACGCATAACCACCCCACTGAAATCGAGCCTTTCGGCGGAGCCGCCACATGCTTGGGAGGGGCCATACGCGATCCCCTTTCCGGGCGCTCTTATGTTTATCAAGCCATGAGGGTGACCGGATGCGGCAACCCGACCGTGGACATTGAAAAGACTCTTCCGGGAAAGCTTCCGCAGATAAAGATAACAAGGGAGGCGGCCCACGGCTACAGCTCATACGGCAATCAGATCGGACTTGCGACGGGAATGGTGAATGAGATATACGATGACGGCTACATAGCAAAGAGGATGGAAATAGGGGCGGTCATAGCAGCCGCACCCGCTGAAAATGTGAAAAGGCTCGGGACTTCACCGGGGGACACAGTCATATTGGTAGGCGGCCGCACGGGACGCGACGGATGCGGAGGTGCTACAGGCTCTTCAAAAAAACACACAGAAGAGTCCCTGGACAGCTGCGGAGCCGAGGTTCAAAAGGGAAATCCACCCACGGAGAGAAAGCTGCAGAGGCTTTTTAGAAATCCGACAGCCAGCAAGCTTATAAAAAAGTGCAATGATTTTGGAGCGGGAGGGGTGTCTGTCGCAATAGGTGAACTGGCACGGGGACTGAATATCAATCTTGACGCCGTCCTTAAAAAATATGAAGGTCTGGATGGAACCGAACTGGCGATAAGCGAATCCCAGGAAAGAATGGCCGTGGTTGTGGATTCGAAAGACGCAGGGCGTTTCATAAGACTGGCCGAAGAAGAAACCCTAGAAAGTGCAGTTGTTGCCAAGGTCACGGATGACGACAGACTGCGGCTTGTATGGAAAGGTAAAGAGATTGTAAACCTTTCAAGAAAGTTTTTAGACACCAACGGAATAACGCAGCATGCAAAAGCTTTTATCAAACCACCCTCCCACAAAACCTATTTCGAATCAAAATTCGAGGGT
>CAZWVS010000041.1:5281-10140 GCA_964636935.1 uncultured Clostridiaceae bacterium | reverse complement strand
GACCTGTATGACCTAATGAAAGATTTAAATACCTGCTCGCAACAGGGGCTTGTTGAAAGATTCGATTCAACCATTGGAGCCGGAAGCATCCTCATGCCTTTCGGCGGGAAAACCCAGATGACGCCTCAGGAGGGAATGGCGGCTAAGCTTCCGGTTCTAAAAGGCGACACACAAACCGGAACATTGATGACTTTCGGGTATAACCCCAAAATATCAAAATGGAGCCCATTTCACGGAGCCGCTTTCGCAGTGCTTGAAAGCATAGCCAGGATTACAGCCATGGGCGGCGATTTTCGTAGGGCAAGGCTGACATTGCAGGAATATTTTGAAAAACTGGAAGACAATCCGGGAAAATGGGGCAAACCCGCAGGCGCGCTTCTGGGCGCTTATTATGTACAGAAAAAGCTCGGGATTCCTGCAATAGGGGGAAAAGACAGCATGTCTGGCAGCTTCCGGGATTTGAATGTCCCACCCACACTTGTTTCATTTGCAGTTTCAACGGTCGATGCTGATAAGGTGGTATCTTCAGAATTCAAAAAAGCGGGATCAAAAGTCATACTGGTGGAAGTGCCATTGGACGATGATCAAATGCCTGAATTCGAAAAAATCAAAGAAACGTATGACCGGTTGATACAATTAACAAAAAGCGGCAAGGTGAAGGCGGCCATGTCGGTAAGGCACGGCGGTGTTGCGGAAGCCGTGGCTAAAATGAGTTTCGGCAATGAAATCGGATTCACGGACAACGGCACACTGGGAAAGGAAGAATTCTATAAACCGAATTACGGATGTATTGTAGCGGAGGTCTGCGGCGACAACGGTTTTAAACAAATAGGCGTCACCAATAAAGAGGGGATTGTCTCAATCGGCGGAACGGACTATCCTATTTCGAAATTGATCGATGTTTATGAAGAACCTCTTGAAGAAGTCTTCCCGACACACCCTGAACACAGTCAGACGGGGGATTTGTCAATATCAAACATAAAATATGAAACAAAAATATTTAAAAAGAGTAAAACAGCCAGACCGGTTGTGTTCATACCGGTTTTCCCTGGGACAAACTGCGAATACGACACTCAAAAAGCCTTTGAAGAAGCCGGGGCGGAATGTGAAATCATGGTCTTTAAGAACCTGTCTTCCGGTGACATACATGATTCGGTTAAAGATATGGTCAACGGTGTAAACAGGAGCAACATGATTATGCTTCCAGGAGGATTCAGCGCAGGGGACGAACCGGAGGGCTCGGGCAAATTCATTGCCACGGTGTTTAGAAATCCGTATATAACGGAGGCGGTGACCGAATTGATTGAAAACAGGGACGGGCTCATACTCGGAATATGCAACGGTTTCCAAGCCTTGATAAAGCTGGGCCTACTGCCATATGGGAGGATAAGGGCGATGGAGCCTTCAAGTCCCACACTGACATTCAACACCCTGGGAAGGCATGTTTCCAAAATGGTCAACACGAAGATATGCTCCAACAAATCCCCGTGGTTGCAACTTGTAAATACAGGCGACATCCATACAGTTCCCGTAAGCCATGGAGAGGGAAGGTTCGTGGCGGAAGGCAAACAGCTGGAACGTCTGTT
This sequence comes from uncultured Clostridiaceae bacterium, assembly GCA_964636935.1. Classification (GTDB taxonomy): domain Bacteria; phylum Bacillota; class Clostridia; order DUPQ01; family DUPQ01; genus JAFGQE01. Next base: position 8,554 of record CAZWVS010000041.1, on the reverse strand, counting down.
CCAAAACGGGCAGGTGGCCACCCGGTATGTGGATTTTGAAGGAAACCCGACCTATGATATAAGATTCAATCCGAACGGTTCGACCGCGGCGATAGAGGGGATAACAAGTCCGGACGGCAGGATATTCGGGAAAATGGCCCATTCGGAAAGAATGGGGAGAAACGTGCATATAAATGTTCCGGGCAATAAAGACCAGAAGATATTCGAATCGGGAGTCAAGTATTTCAAATAGGAGAACTGATGGGATTATATGAAATTCACTGTCACACCGCTGAAGTCAGCGTGTGCGGTAAAGTAAAGGCAAAGGAAGTTGTAAAACTTCACAGTAGAGCGGGTTTTGAAGGGATATGCATAACGGACCATTATTTCAGAGGATATTTTGACAACCTCGGTGCTTTGAGTTGGGAAAAAAAGACCGACGAATATTTGCAAGGTTACAGACTGGCTAAGGCTGAAGGCGAGAAAACCGGTCTTAACGTATTTCTCGGTTTGGAAATAAGGTTCGACGAAAACACAAATGATTATCTTGTGTTTGGAGTTGAAGAAAAGATGTTGTATGAGAATCCGCGATTATACGAAATTGGCGTGGAAGGGTTCTACGAGTTTGCAAAAGAAGAAAACCTCCTGTTAGTACAGGCGCATCCGTACAGGGACCGGATGACACGCACAAAAAGCGGATTTTTGCATGGCATCGAGGCATTTAACGCGAATCCGAGACAAGACTCGAGAAATCATCTTGCCAAAAGCCATGCAGAAAAAAACAGGTTAATCAAGACCGGGGGCAGTGATTTCCACCGGGAGTGCGATTTGTTCATGGCTGCCATGAATTTCAAAAGGAAAATTCATGATTCGGAGGATCTTGTCAATGCAATCAGAGCAGGTGAATACAGAATAATCGATAATTCCGAAGAAAGCGGGAAGAAATGAAAAAAAAGGGCTTATTCATACTGGGTGAAGATTCATTTAAAAAAATATATGGTCCGGATCAAATCAAGCGTGTCGGTAAAATGGTGGATGTTATGTCTAAACCCCTTACATCGGAAGATGTGAAAGAAAATCCGGATGTTCTGAAAGATTGTCAAATTGTCATGTCGGGATGGAAGGGACCTAAAATGGACGCCGAATTTTTGCGGCAAGCGCCGAATCTGGAAGCCGTTTTTTATGGAGCGGGATCCATCAGAGGCATTGTTACACCCGGGTTCTGGGAAAGGGACATCATAATCACCAGTTCCTGGGCGGCGAATGCCGTGCCGGTGGCCGAGTACACATTTGCACAGATAACACTTTGCCTTAAAAACGCCTACAGGCTCAATTATTTCTATAAGAGCAAATATTCGCATTCGGGAAAGGGTGTCAGGGAGGAAGCGCTGGAGGCTGGATACGGCAGCACCTGGGATAAGACCACATACGGAGCCTTCAAAACGACGGTGGGTTTGATATCACTGGGGATGATAGGCAGACTGGTCTGTGAAAAGGCAAAACAGCTTGATGTCGATGTAATTGCATACGATCCCTATGTTAGTGAAAATGAGATGAAAAAGCTCGGAGTTAGACCTGTTTCATTGGAAGAGATATTTCAAAAAAGCCACGTGGTGTCGTTGCATGCGCCGTGGATTAGGGAAACAGAGGGTATGATTCGCGGATGTCATTTTGAATCCATGATGCGGGGCGCCTCTTTTATCAACACCGCAAGAGGGGCTGTTGTAAATGAGGATGAAATGATAAGTGTTCTTAAGAAGAGAAGCGACATCACCGCAGTGCTCGATGTCACATATCCGGAACCACCCGTAAAAGGTTCGGCGCTGTATGAATTGGAGAATGTTTTTTTAACGCCGCATATCGCGGGATCCCTTGATGACGAATGCCGAAGGATGGGGCGTTACGCCGTGGACGAGCTTGAAAGATACCTCTCGGGTGAAAAACTGCAGTATAGGGTGACAGAGCTGATTTTTAGCAAAATGGCATAAACGGCTTTCAACGGGGGACAGGTCTCCCTTCAGCAAATTTGGGGACAGGTTCACCCCGTGGGTTAATTTATGAATGAATATTAACTGAAGGTATAAACGAATTTGCAGAGGTTGCGGTAATACAATGGAATATGTATAATTTGTTTTAGCAATTAGGGTTGAAATAAAATGACAGGAGTTTCTATGAAGCCTAAAGAGATAATAAGAAGAGTTGTTGAATTCGATAATCCGCCCAGGATAGGGTATGATTTCAAATACGGTCATTATTCGGATTTGCGCGGTTTGGATATGAAAAAGGATAAAAGACCGGAGCTTGAGTGGCAGATACCGGAATTTTTCGCGGATGAATTTCCAAAGTACAAGGATTTCCACGGTTTTCTCCATTTGGACGATTTCGGAAATTTGTGGGGCAAGATGGCACATGACCTCACCGGTGGCGGAGAGGTGCTTGAAGGCGCGCTTAAGGACTGGGATGCGTTGGATGACTTCAAATTGCCCGACTGGGACAATCCCGAAAGGTTTGCACATCTGCCTGAAGTCAAAAAGACCCAGGAGGATTATTGGCAGGTGGGCTGGCTTGGCGGCTTTCCGTTTTCACTCATGAGGAAGATGAGGAAGATGGAGAATTTCCTGATGGATATAATAGTCGAGAAGGAGAATGTCAACCGGTTGAACGACCGTGTTGTCAAAATGCTTCTCGGAGTGATTGAAAATTACGGAAAAGTAGGTGCCGATTGCATATTTTTCTGCGAGGACTGGGGGCTTCAGGACAGGCTTTTGATTCATCCGAATCTTTGGCGCGAGATGTTCAAGCCGTCATTTAAAGTTCTATGCGACAAGGCGAAGGAATATGATATGAAGGTGTTCATGCATTCATGCGGGTACATCTATGACATATTGGAAGACTTGATAGAAGTGGGCATCGATGTGTTCCAGTTCGACCAGCCGACTTTAATGGGGCTTGAAAGGGTGTCTGAGACATTTGAAAACCGTGCGACATTGTTTTCTTCCGCAGACATTCAAACGGTGCTGCCGACAGGAAACCGTGAATTGATTGAAGAGAGCACGGAAAAAATGGTGGGGCTTTTTCATAGAAAAGGCGGTTTCATAGCCCGCGATTACGGTGATTACAGGACCATACAGGTAAAACAGGAATGGGCTCAGTGGATGCGGGATAAGTTTTATGAAACGGGAGGGGCTCCCTCGGAGGTTTGAAGGATGACTTTTGATTTCGAAAAAATCAAGTCGCATGCGAAAAAAACTCTTGATTCCATAACCGAGGGCGCAAAAGCCCTTGCGGTTTCAA
>CAZWVS010000041.1:0-5271 GCA_964636935.1 uncultured Clostridiaceae bacterium | reverse complement strand
AAAAAGCAAAAAGACGAAACAGCCCGTAAAAAAAGCCAAAAAGGTGATTGTCGGAAGGACTGCGAATAAAAAAGGTTCAAAACATAAGACGGTCAGGGTTGTAAAACTGAGAAAGAGCAATACAAGAGTAATTATCGGAAGGGTGTTCTGGATACTCTTTATTGCCGCGCTGATATTCTCGGGAATATATTGCTATAAAGTGACGAATAATTTTATAATAGACAGAAACAACACCGACATCCCGGCCCTTGTCGGTGTGATCGACGAAAGCAACGGACAAATAATCAGCATACCGCGTGGTTCCAGAACCTCGGATATAGCAGAAATACTCATAGAAGAAGAAGTGATCAGTGCCGGGAAAGTATTGAATTACACCTACTTTGAGCTGTATTCAAAGCTTATGGGCAATGACGGAGGCTATAAATCCGGAAATCATTGGATCAATAAAAACATAGACTATGACAACCCTATAGGTTATGACATGCTTATCCATATTTTCTCGCAAAACCCTATTCCCAATCCGACCGCAACAATCTTTTTCCCCGAGGGTCTGACATTCAAGCAGACACTGAACAAATTCCTCGAGGAAGGTTTCCTTGACGAGGACAAGTTTGTCAAAACGGCCGAGGAATACGATTTTGAATACGACTTTCTGGAGCAGATACCCGACAATGGCAGATATAACAGGCTGGAGGGATATTTATTCCCCGACACATACATATTCGACAAGACAAAGCCTGAAGAGGAAGCCATTGACAAGATGCTTGAGAATTTCGACAGGAAATTCAAGGACATATACGAGGAGAGGCTGGAAACCATGGACATGACCATGGATGAAATCATCATAATCGCGTCCCTGATTGAAAAAGAGGCCCAGATTGACAGCGAAAGGGAAATCATAGCCGGGGTCATATACAACAGGTTGAATTCATCCGACACCTCGCTTAATTATTTGCAGATAGACGCGACAATCCAGTATTATTTCATAAATGAAACAGGAAGCGTCAAGGAGCAGCTTCTTACGGAAGATACGAGAATAGTCATACCTTACAACACATATATGTACCCCGGACTTCCCATAGGCCCCATATGCAATCCAGGTGAACGATCCATCATAGCGGCATTGTTCCCGGAGGAACACAATTACTATTATTATGTCGCAAAAGGGGATGGAAGCCATGCGTTCGCCAGAACGCTGCAGGAACACAATAACAATGTAATAAAATATCAAGGGAATTGACAGGCTGATGGGTAGAAAACGTTTCAACATAACCGACGAGAAAGTGAAACGATTCATAGATGATAATGTGAGCCCTTACACAGGGTTGCTTGGTGAAATTTCCAATTACGCCGCCAAAAAGGGGATTCCCGTTATTGAAAAATCCACCGCACGTTTTCTGGAAATCATCTGCATCTTGTCAAAACCCGATCGGATTCTTGAAATAGGTACTGCAATAGGGTTTTCCGCAATCCTCATGTGTGAGGCTGCAGACGATGCAATTATCGACACTATAGAAATTGATCCGGAGATGTCCGCCATAGCCGCAGACAATATAAAAAAAGCCGGTCATTCAAGCAGGGTTAACCTGATTACGGCTGATGCGGTCGATGTGTTAAGCAATATCGATAAAAAATATGACCTGATTTTCATAGACGCGGCAAAAGGGCAATACAACGAGTATTACAGGCTGTGCAGCGATATGGTTTCAACCGGGGGTGTGATTTTGGCGGACAATGTGCTATATAGGGGAATGACGGCGGGCGGGGCCGAAGTTAACAGAAGACAGAGGCTGCTTGTGAAAAGGTTGAGACAATACATTGCAACAGCTGTGGAAGACGAAAGGTTTGTAACCGATGTGATACCGATGGGGGACGGTTTGTGTGTTAGCGTGAGAAAAAGATGAGTTATAATTCATATTCAAAAAATAAAAAGGTCGAACTTCTTTCTCCGGCAGGCAATATGGAGAAGCTTGAGACAGCGCTTGCTTTTGGAGCGGATGCAGTTTATATAGGAGGAAGAAATTTCAGCATGCGTGCCGCTGCAGACAATTTTTCAAAGGATGAAATGAGGGAAGCTGTCGAAATGGCGCATTCCGCAGATAAAAAAGTCTTTATCGCATTAAACATATTGCCCAGAGACGATGATTTCGAACAAATTTTTGAGGAGTTAAAATATGTTAACGAAATAAAAGCTGATGCAGTAATCATTTCCGATCCCGGCCTTATAAGACATTCAAAAAGGCTGGCGCCCGATGCGGCTGTACATATAAGCACCCAGGCGAACGTGCTTAACAGCGAGACCGCCAAACTGTTTGTAGAACTCGGAGCCGACAGGATCATACTAGCAAGGGAACTGGGGCTTTTGGAAATCAAGAAAATGAGAAAAACCCTTCCCGATAAGGTTGAATTGGAGGCTTTTGTGCATGGCGCGATGTGCATATCGTATTCAGGAAGATGTCTATTGAGCAATTATATGACGTCAAGGGATGCGAACAGGGGAGAATGCGCCCAGTCGTGCCGATGGAAGTATTTCGTATCCGAAGAAAAGAGACCGGGGGAATACTATCCCGTCGAAGAAGACGGAAGGGGGACGTTCATATTCAATTCCAAGGATCTTTGTCTTATAAAACACATTCCGGAGCTTATTGAGGCGGGAATTGACAGCCTGAAAATCGAAGGTCGCATGAAGGGGGTTTTCTATAACGCACTCACAACAAGAAGCTACAGGAAGGCTATTGATGCATATTATGAAAATCCGTCGGACCCTGAATTCGATGAAAACCTGATGTTTGATTTGGAAAAAATCAGTCACAGAAAATATTCAACGGGATTTTTTAATGAAGGGGAGCAAGGCGGCCAGATTTATGAATCAAGTTCATATATACGGACTCATTCTTTCGTCGGCAAAATCCTTTCATATGATAGAGGGACAGGTCTCGCAAAGGTTATGCAGAGGAACCCGCTTTTTGAAAACGAGAAAATTGAAATCGTACAACCGAACAAAACGGATTTTAAGCAAAAGGCTGCGGGCATGATTGATCAAGAAGGGAAAATCCTTCTTTCAACACCCCATCCGCAGATGATATACTATATGACGATGACAAACCCGGTTGAACCCGGTGCGTTGATAGTAAAAGAAAAAAGGGAGGTTTGAAGATGTCTTATAAAATAGCCGTAATCGGATTGGGAAACATGGGAGGCGCCCTGGCAAAGGCAATTGCCGGAAATCTTGAAGGCAGCTCTGTTTTCATATTTGACAAGGACTTTGACAAGGAAAACTCTTTAATAAAATATGGCTGCATCGCAACGGCCACGGCGATAAATGCATGCAAAAAAGCGAATATAGTCATTCTGGCTGTCAAGCCGGATGTAGTGCCGGATGTCATTAATGAAATAAAGGATAACCTCAAGGATAAGTTGCTTATTTCCATTGCTGCAGGGATTAAAACTGAAACTTATGAAAATATGCTGCCGAATCAAAGATTTGTCAGAGCCATGCCAAACATGGCGGTTGCCGTATCGGAAGGCATGATAACACTAGTACGCGGGAAAGATGCGACTGACCAGGACATAGCTGCTGCCAGGGAAATATTTGAAGCGACGGGAGAAGTCGTCGTAGTCCCCGAGATAGCTATGGATATAGCAACGGCGCTTGCAGGCAGTAGCCCGGTATATGTTTTCATGCTAATAGAAGCTATGGCGGATGCCGCTGTAAAAGAAGGCCTTTCAAGAGAAACGTCATATAAAATGGCGGCACAGGCGGTCATGGGTTCAGCAAAACTGATGCTTGAAAGCGGGGAGCATCCCGGCGTACTCAAAGATAAAATCTGTTCCAGAGGCGGCACGACGATTGAATCAGTTCTTTCTCTTGAAAAAAGCGGATTCAGGAACTCAGTCATAGAAGCGGTTATCGCATGTACGGATAAATCAAGAAAACTCTCCAAGGATATGAAATGAAGAAGGTCAGCATATTCACCGATGGCGCATGCAGCGGCAATCCGGGTCCCGGCGGATGGGGCGCGGTGTTGATTTACGGCGCTCATAGATTGGAAATCTCCGGATACAGCGAAATGACTACGAATAACGAGATGGAATTGACTGCTGCGGTCATGGCACTAAAAAAGCTTAAGACAAAATGCATTGTGGACCTCTACTCGGACAGCGCCTATCTTGTTAATGCCTTCAACGAAGGCTGGGTTGAAACATGGAAAGAAAACGGATGGCGCAGAAAAAAGGATATTCTAAAAAACAGGGAAGTATGGATCGAGCTTTATGAGTTAAGTCAGAAACACGACATCACATGGATAAAGGTTAAAGGGCACAGCGATAACGAAGAAAACAACCGGTGCGACGAACTCGCAACCGGAGAAATCAAAAAACACAAATCCCAAAAATAAGAAGAAATTTTCAAAGGGACAGGTCTCAAGATCTTTCGCGTTATAAGTGGGGACAGGTCTAACCAAAATAATAATGACAATAATTGACAACGTAAATGATATATGGTAAATTATGTATATTATTTGATTTGGACAGGCTATATGCGAAAAAAGAGAAAAAAATCACCTGAATATAAGTATCACATACGTGTTCGAGGACTGGAGGAAATACCCTTGTTTCGAGATGACGAGGATAAAGGACACTATAAGTTTTTAATATCAAAATACAAAAAAATATATGGATGCAAAATTTATTCATATTGCATTATGAATACGCATGCACACTTTTTCATAGACCCAAAAGGATATGATATTTCAAAATTCATGCACAAGGTAAATTTGTGCTATGCTCAATATTATAATAAAAAATATGACAGAAATGGTCCGGTTTTCATGGGTAGATTTGAAAGTGATCCGGTTTGTACATACAACTACGCAATCGCTCTTTCGGCATATATTCATAATAATCCGAAAGATATAAAAGGATACAGAGGAAGAGAAGAATATTTTTATTACTCTTCGTATGGAATTTATGCCGGAATGCAAGAGGATAACGACAACTTTGTTGATACAAGATACATCCTAGGCCTAATGCTATGCAAAAACAAAGAGGATGCAAGAAAAAAATATTTTAAATTGGTAAAAACTCAAAATTTGAATAGCAGCATCAGAAATATAATCAAATGTCTTTCAAGCGGGGACATGCGAATCTTTGATGAAAGCAGTCTTGCATAATATAGGCAAATTTCATTATGTCCAATAGTTCATATTCGGACAATGCAAATATCAGTTAACTTTATTTTTTCTAAATTATCTTCTAAAATGTTAATTTTTA
>CAZWVS010000040.1:0-12893 GCA_964636935.1 uncultured Clostridiaceae bacterium | reverse complement strand
CGAGATCACAGATATATTAAAAGACCAGAAGATATCGCTGACATCCGTTGAAGGCAAAGCGGACAATGAGGGGATAGCCGTCATCAAGCTTCAGATGGGCATATCGGATAAAAACCAACTGACCAACGTAATCAGGCGATTGAGAAGATTAAGCGGAATAATTGAAATCAGCAGGACCAATAAACTCTCCAAGAGGAAAAAAACCAAGGAGAATATAAATTGAAGGCCGTAGTGCAAAGGGTGAAAAACAGCAGGGTGCTTATAGACGGGGATATCCACAGCGCCATCGGGAAGGGCTTGAATGTGCTTTTGGGCATAGGTGAAGGCGACAGTGAAAAAGATGCCGGATACCTTGCGGACAAAATAATGAAACTCAGGATATTTTCCGACTGCAACGGCAAGATGAACTTGTCAGTACAAGATATCGGGGGCGAAATAATAGTTATCAGCCAATTCACACTGCATGGCGACTGCACAAAAGGCAACAGGCCGAGTTTTTCCAAAAGCGCCCCGCCGGAAAAAGCTGAAAGACTATATGAATATTTCATTGAATATATAGGGAATAAGTACGGAATAGATGTAAAGACAGGACGATTCGGCGCAATGATGGATGTGCATATCGAAAATGACGGTCCTGTTACATTGATTATGGAAAGCCCGGAGGGACAGTGAGAAAAAACAACTTGCAGATAAAGAAATTTCAAAGCAGAATGCTGGGCGCAAATTCATACCTTGTACATAACGGAAGAACGGGGATTGTCATAGACCCTTGTGTCAGGGTGGAGAAGGTCTCGGATTTTTGCAAAAAAATCGACATAAGGCCGGCTTTAATTATCATCACACATGCACACATAGACCACATGCTGCATCTTGAAGAGTTCAAAATGGAATTCGATATAAAAGACGCGGTGCATGAATTAGACAGGGAAGCGATGTGCAGTAGCGACCTCAACGGGGCGGTGCTGTTCGGAATGAAAAAAGCCTTTGAAAAATCCGACATAACCCTACAGGACGGAGAAACGGTAAGCGAGGACGGCATCAAATTGAAGGTCATACACACCCCGGGCCATACGGAGGGGGGGATATGCCTCTACGGCGACGGATTTGTTTTCACAGGAGACACCTTGTTTCATCTTTCCATCGGGAGATCCGATCTTGGAAGGGGGGATTCCCAAAAGCTTATCGAGTCGATAAAGGAAAAACTTTTTTCACTGCCCGACGACACGGTCATATACCCGGGACACGGGACGGATTCGACAATAGGATTTGAAAAGCGTAACAATCCGTTTATCTAGAGCCTGGCGAACAAATAAAAACATCCGGTTATATATGTTTCTCATTTTAAATTTCAAAAAACGAACCCTTTTATTTGTAATACTTATGAAAAATAAGTATAATGAGTATGCACAAAAGATAAAATCAGGAGCAACTGATGAAGAAAATCATATTATTACTGTTAATACTCATATTTATTCCAGCCGGATCATTTGTTGTCGCCCAGACATACACGGCTTCAATCGGCGAGGAAAACCTTCAAATAAAAAAAGGCATCCCCCCCGACACCGTTGAGATTTTCAATGTAGAAATCATTGAAATAGACGGGGCTGATTACGTAGGGCTCCGGGATATGGCGCAAAAGTTCGACGCAGAAATAGAATGGCTGGAACAGACAAAGGGCATATCGGTAAAAAAAACGGATCTCGACCTGCTTTTTCATGCAGAAAAAAACATTGTAATGATGAACGATACCGAACTGGACATGGGGTTTCCCATCGTGCTGCGGCAGGGGACTTCGTACGCGCCGTTGGACACATATAAGCTTTTCATATCGGAAAACGCAACGGTAGGGACAGGTTCCGTAGGGACAGGTTCAGCGGGGACAGGTTCAGCGGGGACAGGTTCGGCGGGGACAGGTTCGGCTGGGACAGGTTCGGCTGGGACAGGTTCGGCGGGGACAGGTTCGGCGGGGACAGGTTCGGCGGGGACAGGTTCCGGAATTTATGTTGAAAAAGCGGAAAATGCAGACAAGATAACAATCAAAGCCGCTTTTGAGGATATAAAAAGATGTTTTGAGCTTTCCGCGCCAAACAGACTTGTGGTGGACATCCAGGGTTTTGAAATCCCCGAAACAACACCTGACGGCTCGACATTCACCGGAATAAGGCATTCCGTCGATTCCAAGGGACTTGCAAGGCTGGTTTTCGACCTTGCGGAAGATTACAGCCACAGCCTGATAAAAAACGGGGACACTGTGGTCATAATCATTTCAAAAGACGGGACATTCCCCGGAGTCATGTCGAATATTGAATTCATAGAGGACAGTGTCCATATAAAAACAGGTAATTATGGGGGATATGTCATAAACCGGTCTTCAAACCCCTTTACAGTAAATGTCTGGATCCCCGATGAAATAACAAATATGAAAACAACAATGGAAACCGACGGCGAATTCATTAAATCGATAACCTCACAACCGATGAACGGCGGCTCTTATATCCAAATTGAAACTGTTTTGCAATGTGTGTTCGGTCTGGAGAAAAAACGCGCTGAATTCATGGTAAAAATCGGGGAGCCCGTCGTCAAAAACCTGGATTATTTCAATAAGGACGGTAATCGTATTGAAGCTGCGGGGACAGGTATCAATGATATTTCCGATATTTCATATTCGAAAGACTCGACCACGGCTGTAATTGAAATCAAAGACCCGGAAGGGGATGTCACGGAGGGACAGGTATACATCAACGACGAGGTTGTTAAAAACATATTCGTGCGCCGGGCCGGTAAAAACGCAATTATTGAAATTGAAGGTAAAAAGGCTTTTGCCGTAAATGCGGTTGCTTTTGAAAGCTCTGTGATCTTCCATATTACCGATGCGAAATACAAGGATATGAAGGTTGTCATTTCAGCTGGACACGGGGGAAGGGATCCGGGAGCCGTAAGGGGAAGCATTTATGAATCGCATATCAACCTGGCCATGGCGAAGAAACTCGAGGAACTCCTGGCAAAAGCAGGTGTCCCCTCATATATGATAAGGACAGACGACACATATGTAAGCCTTGATGACCGTGTCGACACAGCCAACAGGCTTAATGCGGACCTTTTTATTTCAATTCATTGCAACACGTTTCACGATCCGCTTTTCGACGGGCTCATGACCCTTGTGCATTATGGTAAAATCGATTATCAAAACATAAACGGAAGGACCGCCGGGGTTATGATACACGAAAAACTGATCGAAGCCACAGGCGCCGTAGACAGGGGTGTGCGTTTCCGGGATAAGATCGTTGTCCTGAGGGAGACATCGATGCCTGCAGTTGAAATTGAAGCGGGCCTTTTGACAAATGAAGCCGAATTGGTTAAATTATTAGATGATTCATATCAATGGCTCATAGCAGCCGGAGCCGCCCGTGGGATAACGGAAGTGCTCGACCTGATGTTGAATTGAAAAAACAACCGGATGGTGGATTTTGAAAAACAAGTTAAGATATTACGGCAAGATATCAATCATCCTTGCTGTTGCAATCGGCATATTGGGTTCGGCGGTTTTCGGTATTTATTCGCTTGTCGACAAATTGATAGGCAAACAGGGTACGGACCCTTTTGAAAGCAACCCACCGACTTCATCTGAAAAGGAAGATGAAAACGAAGCTTCCCGTACCGATGCGCCTGTCGAAGATAAGAACAGCAAAGTGGTTCTTGACGGTGAATTCATAAAAATTGAAAACCCTGGTGAAAATCACTCTTATGCCGTTCTCACAGGTGACAATATTTTGAGCATCCAGATAAAAGGCAGGGTTCCGGATAAATACGGACCATTGCCGGGACAGGGGCACAATCTTATTGAAAGCGCTTCAATAAACGAAGAGCAAAACGGATATTCAGTTCAAATATATGTTTCCGAACCCTTTACAATGGAAATCAATGAAAGTGCAAATGAAATCTCGTATAAAATAGTAAGACAGAAAAACAGTGATGTTTTAAGATATAAGAACCATATGGACAGAATCCACATGCACATTGACAATGCAATAATCTGCTCGGAAATAGACAGTGAAATAAAACTATATACCGAAACATACGACAAAGGGAATAAAACGAGCACATTGGAAATTTCAAACGGATATGTCCCCGTCCTGGAAAACGAAACACTGTTTTTAAACGACGGCTATTTCGAATATATTGAAATTGAAAGGACGGCCGGCAAGACCCGTTTTATTTTCAAACACATGGATGATGTAAAAATATATCCCAACACAAGGACCTTCGATGCCGCCTTCACATTCATAAAACCCCATACGGAGGGGATGTTGATAGTAATCGACCCGGGTCACGGGGGTATTGACGGTGGAGCCGTTTCCATCGATGAGAGCATCATTGAAAAGCATCTGGTGCTGGATATGTCCAGAATGCTTGAGAAGAACCTGGAAGAAATGGGCTATAATGTATATAACCTGAGACAGGAAGATGAGTATCTCGGGTTGATGGAAAGAACGGACATCGCAAACCTGCTTGAAGCCGATATCTTTATCAGTGTGCATATCAACTCATATTCCGACGACACATCGGTCAGCGGAACGGTCACTTTGTATAAGGAGTCATATGAACTTGCGTCAAACATACAAAGTGAAATAATCTCTAGGACAAGAAGCGTGAACATGGGTACGGTCAAAAAGGAAGACCTCTCGATACTCAACAGGGCGCAGATGGAAGCCGTAATTGTGGAAACGGGGTTTGTTACAAACGAGGCCGAGGCGATGAAGCTAACCGATCCGGACTACCAGAAACAAATAACGGACGGCATAGCTGCCGGAATAGACGCCTATGTAAAGGGAGCGAGTGGTCGATAAAGGAGAAATCATATATGCGAAAAGTGAAAATAAATAGAAAATATCTTTTGCATCCCGAGGGTTCCGTGCTGGTGGAGTTCGGAGACACAAAAGTGATTTGCACCGCAAGTGTTGAAGAAAAGGTGCCGCCGTTCCTCGAAAATGAAAACAGGGGATGGGTCACTGCCGAATACTCCATGTTGCCAAGGGCGACGTCGACAAGAAACAGAAGGGATATCACATCTCTTAAAAAAAGTAGCCGGTCCGTTGAAATACAAAGATTGATAGGACGCTCGTTAAGAGCCGCCGTCGATATGGAAAAGCTTGGTAAAAGAACCGTTACAATCGACTGCGATGTGATCCAGGCCGACGGAGGGACCCGGACTGCGGCGATAACAGGTGGATTCGTTGCCCTTTATGACGCATGTGTCCATCTGGTTGAAAACAAGATCATCCGTAAGTTCCCCATAACGCGCTTCATAGCCTCGGTCAGCGTGGGTGTTGTCAAAGGGAAGTTAAAGACAGACCTTTGTTATGAATATGATTCAAATGCGGATGTGGATATGAATATCGTCATGAATGACAAAGGGGAGTTCATCGAAATACAGGGCACGGGTGAAAAAGACACCTTCGACAGAAATGAACTGGATGAAATGCTTGACGCAGCCGGAAACGAAATAAAAACCATTATAAAAAAACAAGTCGAATCGATAGGAAGGGATATTGAATATTTTGATGGAAATCCTTGCCGCGACAAATAACGGGCATAAGTTAAAAGAAATCAGACAAATACTTGAAACTTCGGGAATCAAGGTTGTTTCACCCGAAGAAGCCGGTGTTTTCGCAGACCCTGTGGAAAACGGGAAAAGCTTCGAGGAAAACTCCCTTATAAAAGCCAGAGCTTTTAAAAAACTTACGAAAATGCCTGTAGCAGCCGACGACTCGGGAATATGCGCGCAAGGCCTTGGAGGACTGCCCGGCGTCCGTTCAAAACGTTTTGCAGGCCCCGATGCATCGGATGAAGAAAATAACAAATTCCTGGTTGAATCGTTGAAAAATTCGGGAACAGGCAATTACAACGCATCTTTCATATGTGTTGTGGCATTCATTGACGAAGAGGGGAACGAGATGCTTTTCAAAGGCGAATGCAAAGGGGTGATCACAGATACACCCGAAGGTGAAGGCGGGTTTGGCTACGATCCATATTTCTATGTCCCCGAAAAAGGGAAAACCACTGCGCAGATGACGGAAGATGAGAAAAATTCAATCAGTCACAGGGGGCGCGCCTTTAAAAAACTCCATGAATATTTATCTGGGAAGGGGTACACATGAGCTTCTTCCTTTTACTGATGACCGGGTTCGCGCTGTCCATGGACGCCTTCGCAGTTTCCGTTTCATGCGGCCTTGGCGGCAGGATCCGAAAAAAATCCGATAAAATCAAACTTGCTATCCTATTCGGTGTTTTTCAGGGGATGATGCCGGCCCTTGCTTTTTTCCTTTCAAGAGTAATCAATATCGAATCCGACGGATGGTCGGGGTTAATTGCATTTGCAATACTCCTGGCAATCGGTGTCCACATGATAATTGAATCGCTGAGGGAGGAAGACAAATGCGATTATATAAGGCTTTCAACAGCCAGGATGCTTTTCCTGGCCTTTGCCACGAGCATCGATGCATTTGCAACAGGGGTCACTTTTTATTTGATGGGGGCCGATATATTCAAAGCCGCCCTGATCATAGCTTCAACCACTTTTTTTGTAACGCTCTTTGGAACATTTTTCGGATGCAAATTGAACTCTGTGATCAAAAAAGGCGCGGAGATGGCAGGAGGGGTCATATTGATACTCATCGGGCTGAAATTTCTTTTTGAATCGATAATCGGATAAAAGATACATTTCAATTGCAAGCTTAACCGGCTGTATGTATAATTATACATATGTTGAATAAGGAGTTCTTATGAAATTCGGAGTCATATCAAATAAAAGCAAAGACCCCCACGGTAAAAACCTGGAGGATGTATGTTCGGCCGTTGAGGAAAACAACGGCATACCCGCGCTAAAACTCCTCATGGAGCGGGATTCCGCCATAAAGCCGGAGGACATGAAAGATCTGGATATGATCCTTTCACTCGGGGGGGACGGAACCTTTTTGCATGTGGCAAGAAAAACAGCAGAGTTCGGAATACCGATACTGGGTGTAAACATAGGATCACTTGGATTTTTGACCGGAACGGAAGTTATGGAAATAAAGGGGACCCTTAACAAAATAGTAAATGGTAGTTACAGCATAGAAAAAAGAATGATGATTGAAGCGACGGTCACGAGAAACGGCATGCAACTGAAAAAGACAAACGCTTTGAACGATGTTGTCATATCCAGGGGCATATTATCCCGTATTGTAAATCTAAGGACATTCATCGACGAAGGATATGTTGATACTTTCCCCGGAGACGGGTTGATAATATCGACACCGACGGGATCCACGGGTTATTCCTTATCTGCGGGGGGGCCTGTCATAGACCATAGGATGGACTTGATGATTATGACACCCATATGCCCCCACATAATGCACGCCAAGTCGTTTGTGACCCCTTCGGATTCAATCATAAGCATACTTGTCATGGAAGATGACGAATATTCCTGCAGCCTCACCGCAGACGGTCAGATGGGATTCGAGTTGAAAGGAAACGATAAGGTATGTATAACCAAAAGCGACTACCACATCAACATGGTACGCACCGGAAATGAAACGATATTCAGCACTTTAAGGAGAAAAATATATTTCAGAAACGGAGAAGAGCATGAAACACAATAGGCATATCAAGATCCTTTCCATAATCCAGGAAAGGGATATCAGGACACAGGAAGAGTTGGCGCAGGCATTGATCGATGAAGGTTTCAACGTGACCCAGGCAACTGTTTCAAGGGATATAAAGGATTTGAAGTTGATTAAGGAGACAAACGAAGAAGGTGTTTCAAGATATACCTCCGGAAGAAGCAGCAGCGAAGTGATATCGGAAAGGCTGATAACGGTTCTGAGACAGTCCTACGTCTCATCCAATACCGCACAGAACATTCTTGTTGTAAAAACGCTTCCCGGAATGGCACAGGCTGCGGCATCCGCAATTGATGCGTATGATTTCAAAGACCTGGTGGGGACCATTGCCGGCGACGACACGCTTTTCATTGCAACGAAAAACAATGAAGCCGCACTTGGAATAATGGCGTTTCTCAACGCTGAATTGAGGTAGGGTTTGCTCAAACATATATCAATTAGGAATTTCGCCGTTTTTAAAGATACATATATGGAACCGGAAAAAGGATACAATGTGATAACCGGGGAGTCGGGAGCCGGAAAATCCATTGTTGTCAACGCCTTGTCATTGATCAGCGGCGCCAGGGCCTATAAGGAAATGATAAGAACCGGTGAAAACAAAGCTGTAGTTGAAGCCGTGTTTTCCGTCGGTGAAAGGCATAAGAAGACATTCTCCGATTTTATTGACGCGAATGAAGGCGGACAGGTTGTAATAACAAGAGAGGTTTTCGCGGACAGGGCTTCTGTGTGCAGAATAAACGGCAGGCTTATAAACCTATCGGACATTTCGGAAATATCCGGAAAACTGATCGACATACACGGACAATATGAAAACCAATCCCTTTTGGATATCGAGAATCACAGGCTGTTTCTCGATGAGTTCGCATCAGAAGAAATAAATGAAATTAAAAGCGAATATAATGAAATGGCTTGTGAATACAGGGCGCTTGTGAAGAAAATATTGAATTCCTCCGGCTCGGACGAGGAAAGGGAAAGAACAAGGGAAATACTTGAGTTCCAGATTTCGGAAATCGACAAAGCGGAACTGACCCGGTTCGATGAAGAGGAATTCTCACAGCGAATGAACATACTTGAAAATGCCGAAAACTATATAAACGGCGCCTATAAGGCCATTGAGTGGGTGGACGGGGATGAGCTGTCGGCTGTCGATTCAATTAGGGAAGCTGCAAAAACACTGGAAGGTTTACCCGAAAACCGCGAATTGGCTGAAATATCGTCAAGTTTGGATGAAATCTACTATAAGCTCAAGGAATCTTTAACTTCAATCAATGATTTCGTGGAAAGCGTTTCCTTTTCACCCGAAGAATATGAAAAAGCCCTTGAAACACAAAACAACCTTAAAAAACTAAAAAGGAAGTACGGAGGCACGGTTCAGGAAATCATCGACTTCAGGGATGACGCGCAGGAAAAGCTTGATGCCGTCAATAATTACGAGAAGGAATTCGAGGACACACTCAACAGAATCAAGACTCTCGAGAGGAAGTTGAACCAAGCCGATGAAAGATTGTTTGAGATAAGAAAACAGGCTTCCGAAAAGCTTGCCCTTAGAATAGTCGACGAATTGCTTGAAATGGGTATGAAGGACGCTTTTTTAACTACATCCTTTGAAAAAAGCCTTGGTAAAAACAAGCTGGGTTTCGACACTTTTCCGGAGGACGGCAGGGATGTTTGCGAATTCATGGTGAGTCTTAACAAAGGCATCAATCCGATGAGCCTGGGTAAAGTTGCCTCGGGAGGCGAGCTGTCCAGGATAATGCTGGCCTTCAAGACCTTGTTCACCGGTAAAGATGAAACCACGACGGTGGTTTTTGACGAGATAGATTCAGGCATCAGCGGCAACTCTTCAATCGCCGTCGCACGTAAACTAAAAAAACTGTCAGGCGACAAGCAGGTGATCTGCATAACCCATCAACCGCAGATAGCTGCCAAAGCCGATTGTCATTTCGTTATTGAAAAAGGGATAGAAAGTGAAATATCGACGGCGGTGATAAGCAAAATCACCGAAAAAGATGATATCATAAAAACGATAGCTTCAATGACGGACGGAGAATTGATAACCGATGAAGGAAGAGTGCATGCGGAAAGACTATATAACAAAAACAATCAGACATAGAATCAGCCGGGGAGGGCGTAATGATTAAAAGGGAAGATATTGAAAAGGTTTTGGAAAAGCATATTGACGAAGCGGAAATAATAGATGTGCACACACATCTTTTCCCGGAGCAATTCGGAGACCTGTGCCTTTGGGGGCCTGACGAGCTCATAACATATCACTACTTGGTTGCCGAGGTCTTTAGAACAGGTGAAATCGGATACGATGATTTTTGGGAAATGACAAAAAAACAGCAAGCCGACCTGATCTTCAAATCCCTGTTTGTTGAAAGAAGCCCTTTAAGCGAGGCGTGCAGGGGGATTCTTACGAATTTTTCCCAAACCGGGATACGACCCGGTCCGGATGTTTTGGAAAAGGCAAGAGAAAAAATAGACCGGACACCGGTTTCCGAGTATGTTGATTTCGTGTTTGAAAAATCAGGGGTGAAGAAAGTCATAATGACAAACGACCCCTTTGACGATAAGGAAAGGGAGGTTTGGGATGAAGGTGTGGCGCCCGACAAAAGGTTCATGGCGGCCTTGAGGATCGACACCCTCCTAAACGACTATCAGAACGCCAGATACAAGCTTATAGACATGGGGTACGATGTAGGACGTTCCCTAAACGGCATCGCCAGAAATGAAATAAGACGTTTTCTAAAGGATTGGATTGAAAAAATCGATGCCGCATATATGGCTGTTTCACTTCCGCCCGATTTCATAATTCCCGGAAACAACGAAAGGGATTTGATAATAGAGGAATGCGTCATACCTGTTGCAATTGAAACAGGGAAGCCGTTCGCAATGATGATAGGCGTAAAAAAGCTTTTAAACCAGGATCTGCGTCTTGCAGGGGACGGGGTAGGCAAAAGCGAGATTGAAACGGTTGAATATTTGTGCTCTAAATACCCCGATGCAAAATTCATGGTTACAATGCTTTCAAGGGAGAACCAACATGAATTATGCGTCGCCGCCAGAAAATTCCCGAATCTGTTCATATTCGGCTGCTGGTGGTTTTTAAACAACCCGATGCTGATAGAGGAAATGACAAGGATGAGGATGGAGCTTTTGGGGACGTTGTTCCTGCCGCAGCATTCGGATGCCAGGGTTCTCGACCAGCTGATTTATAAATGGAAACACAGCAAGAAAATAATATTGAAAGTGTTAACGGATAAATATACGGACCTTTTTGACACAGGATGGCCTATAAATGAAAGCGACATTCAAAGGGATGTTGAAAAGTTATTTGGTGGCAATTTCACTGATTTCCTGGAGCGGGGCATTCAGGGATGAAACAGTACGAACTAATCGCATTTGACGCCGACCATACGTTGTTCGATTTTGACAAGGCTGAAGAGGATGCCCTCCGGAGAATGCTGATGGAATTGGGCGGCTATCTCGACAAGGAAAGGCTGATCCTTTATAAAAAGCTGAACATGGAGCTTTGGCGACAATTTGAAAATAAGGAAATTGAGCAGGAAGCCATAAAACTTGAAAGGTTTGACAGATTTTTTAAAAAACTGGGTTTTGAAGCCGATTTGCAGCGGGCTTCGGATTCATACCTGAAATATCTTTCAGAGGGAAGCCACCTTTTGGAAAATGCGAAAGAAGTCGTATCCGGACTTTTTGAAAGATTCGAGCTGGCTCTAATCACCAACGGACTGGCACAGGTCCAATATCCGAGATATGAAAATTCCGGGCTTTCATCGTATTTCAAAGCTTTCATAGTTTCAGAAGAGGTGGGCGCGGCAAAACCGGATCCATTGATTTTCGAAAGACTTAAAGAAAAATTCCCCAATGTGAAAAAAGAAAAAATACTCATGGTGGGCGACAGCGTTTCATCGGATATAAAAGGCGGTATGAATTTCGGAATAGACACCTGCTGGTACAACCCCGGCAACAAGACGGCGGACAGTGGCATAAGGCCGACATATTCAATAAAAGACCTGAGGCAGCTGTATGACATATTGGGGATGGTGGCGAAATGAAAGTCCTTGTAACGGGCGGATTGGGACTGCTGGGAAGCCTTGTGGCGTCACAATTGAAAAATGAAGGTTTTCATGTGGATATAATGGACATGAAAATCAAATCAAATAAAAAAAGAGTTTCCACTATGAAAAGGAAAACGGATAAATTGTTCTATTTCGGCAAAAAAAACATCAATGACATTTTAAAAAACGATTACGACATCATTGTCCACATGATGCAAAGGACACCCTGGGACACAGGATCCGCCTATGGCGGCGAGTATGAAAGCAATGAAAATGCGGTAAGGGAAATAGTGGACGGATGTGAAGGGCTTGCGAAACAACCTTCGATAATCTATATATCCTCGACCAGGGTGAAAGGCCCCACACAGAATGCCGAACCACCTGTAAGCACAAGCGAAAGGGACAATCCTGTCAGTGATTACGCCATAAGCAAATTGAAATGCGAGAGATACATTTCAGGCAAGGACATGAAACACTGCATTTTGAGAATATCGGATGTGCTGTTCACTAAAAACGATTTCCCTGAAAACATGCTTTTAAACTTATTCGAATACCCCCTCGACGCCAGGAACGAAATGATAACCGACCTGGACGCCTGCACGGCAATTGTAGGGACTGTGAAAAAAATGGCGTGTGGGGATGAAATTGAAAAAGGGACATTATGCATTGCCGGGGGGAGAAGCAACGGATGGCAGAAATTCAACAGGGGAATCCTTGCGATAATGTTCAGCGCAATGGGCATCGGCATGCTTGACGAAGGGTGTTTCAACAAGAACACATCATCATTCGAATTGGACTGGTACGACACCGGCTTTTCGGAAAATCTGCTTCATTATCAAAACACGGATATCAGGGAATATATCGAAATCATGCAGGCCAACACTGAAAAAGGCGGAGCAGTTGTTAAATATCTGGCACCTAAAATAAAAAAACGGATGGAAGAACAGTCGCCCTACCTGAAATGATATTCCCCATTTGAAACTCTCATGACTAAAGTCACGGGTGTTATTCACTAAAGCATAAACCACAGGCACCTTCACGGTGCCTGTTCATCAATATATACCATCCAGATGATTGAGGTTTTGGCGTGCCTGAAGGGATTCGAACCCCCGGCCTACGGATTAGAAGTCCGTTGCTCTATCCAGCTGAG
>CAZWVS010000039.1:0-13352 GCA_964636935.1 uncultured Clostridiaceae bacterium | reverse complement strand
TGGCAGTCCGTAACGAGCTTTTCGGCGCCGGGCAGTTCTTCGGCCAGTTCCCTGAAATATTTCATGGCGTCAAGATAATTTGACATTTCATAATACTGCATACCCTGTTTGTACAATGAACGTATATATAGGCTGTAGCTGTCTTTATAGTCGCCCAAGGGTTTGAGTTTCGATATCGCCTCCGGATACGATTTTGCGATATAAAATCTTTCACCCAGATTGAAATTAACCTGTCTGATAACAACAAAATAGGCAAAAGACGCCACCAAAGCAACGATGACAAGGGTTATAACGATAGGTTTCCAGGTCTTCCTCTTAAAATCCTTTTTTTCCAATGCAAATACCTTCCTTTTGTTAGTACATTCAACATTATAGCATATATGGGCAAAAATCAATATAATTAAATAAGCACTTCAATAAAATTAATAATATTCTATACATAATAAATATAATGCATGTATAATGTGCACAATATCCATATAATATGTCAATATATTAATACAATAACTTAAATCATTCAAGGTTAAAAACATATATAACCGAAATATTCTGGATTATGATCGACATATTCCCTATAATAATGTTAATCCGTAGATATGGAGGCTTAATATGAAGATTGTGGCAATAGGCGGAGGGGAGATAGGCAGCGACAAAAAGGTTGAGCAGACGACCTCTATCGACAGGGAATTGATCAGGCTTAGCGGAAAAAGAAAACCCCGTATTCTTTTCATCCCGACAGCAAGCGGAGATTCAAAAATCTATTGCAAAAATTTCCTGGATCATTTCGGCAGAAAACTGGGGTGTGATGTATATTTTCTGACCCTTTATTCGAACCCCGCTTCCGATGCAATAGTAAATTAAATAGCGAATGACGATATAATAAATGTAGGAGGCGGCAATACATACAGGATGATGAAAAAATGGAGGAGACTCGGAGTCGATAAAATGCTGTTGGACGCAGGTGAAAGCGGAACGGTGCTTTCAGGCATGAGCGCAGGCGCCATATGCTGGTTCAAATACGGTCTTTCAGATTCATGGAAATTCAACAATCCGCAAGCGCCCTCAATACGGGTAGGGGGAACAGGCGTTGTCGATATGCTGCTGTGTCCCCATTACAGCAGCGAGAAACAGAGAAAATATTCTTTGATGAAGATGATGAAACGCACATCGTGCCCGGCCCTCGCACTGGATGACTGCTGTGCCATTGAAATTATTGATGATAGGTACAGGATACTTTCTTCCAACGATAATGCCAGGGCTTATAAAGTATACCGGGTCAATGGTGAGAATCGCGAAGAGGAATTGGAACAGTCGAGGCGGTACCGGCCCATTGAAGGGCTTATTACAAAATAAGATATGCCAAAAAATTAAGGGATAGATGATATAATTGGTATGGGTGAATATTAGGAGAAGATGAATATGGGTATTTTCGGACCTTCACAAAAAGATGTTTGGAGCGAAGCGGCTTCCCGTATCGGGGCGGAATATGTTGGGAAGACGCTAAAAAACCCTGCAAGAATAGAAAAAGAACATGATAATTGGAAAATTGTAATGGACACCTATGTTGTAAGCACCGGCAAGAGCACGGTCACATATACAAGGGTGCAGGCGCCATTCATATGGGAAAACGATGTAATTTTCAAGGTGTCCCGCAAAAACATATTTTCCAACCTTTTCGGCATGTTCAAAATGCCTGCCGTTGAAACCTATGATTATGATTTCAACGACAGCTATATAATCAGGGGGAATGACGAACCCGTTATAAGGAGCATATTTGAAAATGAAAAAATCAGGGGACTCATCCAAAAAACACAAAAAGGCGTAATTCAAGTCAAAAAATATAAAAGGGCCAAAGACGATGAAAGGGTTTTATATTATCAGCTTGGAGGTATTCTTAAAGATATCGATAAAATCGCCCATTTGTTCGAACTGTTTTGCAAAATGCTCGATACGCTTGTCGAAACCGGGGTAGCTTCAAAAAAACAACCTGAAATGATTTTGTAATGAAAAAGGGGGAAATGATGAAAAAGGCATACATATATACTTTGATTTTGATGATAACGGCCATGTTTTTCATCCCGTCCGAGGCTTTGGCCGATGCCGGACCCAAACCGAGTATAACAGTAAAAGCCGTAAACATGCCTGATAGTGTCTGCTATATGGATTTGCTTGTGGAAGACCGATATACGGAGGATGACGAAAGGTTCATGGACGGGGATGTTTATGACCGGGACATGGTTTCGGTACTCAAAAGCTACAATGAAGGCGGATGGCATTCAGTGACCACTTACAGGGACGGACTGGTTTTCGGCGATATAATCTGTGAAGTGAAAGACGGGGAATGCACCATGATTTACGGATACATGGTTCCTGACAGATTTAAAATAATCGTCGTCGGCCAAGACGGGGAAACTGTTGTTTCCAATACTGTCGAGAGGAAACTGTTCGACAGCACTGTCAAATTCGATTATGAGACGGGCCAGGCCGTGGAGAAGGCGATTCTTCCTTCTGTTGCAGGTCAGTTTGCCGTGACACTGCCTCTTACCCTCGTGCTCGAAGGCCTTGTTTTGCTGATGTTCGGTTTTTCACTCAGGAAAAACAAAATTGTATTTCCCGTTGTAAACATTTTCACACAGATTCTCCTTCTGATTGCTGTAACCATAGGCATGTTGACCATGGGGTTGTTCGGCGCCATATTTGTCTACATCATAAGCGAAATCGTAATATTCATTATAGAAGGGGTGCTGTTCGGCCTGCTCCTGAAAGAGCACAGTGTCATAAGAAGGGTGCTGTTTTCAATAACGGCGAATATAGTGAGTTTCGCAGCGGGACTGATCCTGCTGATAATAATGATTTAAATGCATTCGGGAGGGATTGAAATGAAAATGAAGGATCTGACAAGACCGCAAAATTACAAGGCGATGCGCGAAGGCAGCTGGGACCGGAAAGGCGGGAACGACGACTGGCGTCCGATAAAGGCGGGCGAGACACTGGTTATGGCCGACATTGAAGGACCCGGGAAAATAGTTCATTGGTGGTGCACCGTCGCAGGTGAGGATGTGCCCATGTACAACAGGATGCTTGTCCTTAGATTTTACTGGGATGACGAGGAGCAGCCCAGTGTTGAGGCGCCGCTTGGCGACTTTTTCGGATCCGGACACGGTATGGAGGAGGATTGCCTTTCACTGCCGATAACCGCCGTGCATAACGGGACGGGAAGGAACTGCTGGTTTGAAATGCCTTTTAGGAAAAAAGCGAAACTTACAATTACAAACGAGGCCGACAAGGATATCAGGGCCTTCTATTGGAACATTGATTGGCAAAAGCTTGAATCGCTTGAAGAAGACACCTTGTATTTTCACGCTCAGTACAAACAGGAGTTCCCGACAACCGCAGGCAAACATTATCATATATTGGAAGCACGGGGCAGGGGCCATTACGCGGGAGTCGTGCTGAATGTGGAAAAAGCTCAAAGACCGGGCTGGTTCGGTGAAGGCGATGAAAAAATATTCATAGACGGTGAGGTTTTCCCTTCGATTTACGGCACGGGCACCGAGGATTATCTGCTCACTGCCTGGTGCCCTACTGTTTATCATTCGGCATTTGCGGGTTTTAGCATATGGCAGGGATGCGAACATCCGGGAGACAAGATGACAGGATACAGATTTCATATACAGGATCCCATACCTTTTGAAAAAAGCATAAAGGTCGTTATCGAGCATGCCCGCACCGATGAAAATCAAGAATTTTCAGACCACTATTCCTCGGTTGCCTTCTGGTATCAGAACGAGCCGCATAAACCGATGGAAACGCTTCCCAAACCGAAAGAACGCAGGCCGCGCTGGCCAGAAAATCTGACATATGACGAATATTGGGAAAAGGGTGATCCGGAAACAGGATACTGAGGGTTGCAATGCTTGATAAATCTGTTGAATATCATGAAATTTTCATGAAAAGGCCTGCCGGAGCGCCTTTGAAAAGATTCCGCCTGCCGGAATGTTTTCAATTTGTCTATTTCAAAAAAGGCGATGAGAGGATATGGGCCGACATAGAAGCTTCAGTCATGGAATTTGATTCAAAAAGTGATGCACATAAGTACTTTAAGGGAAAATACCTTCCGTTTTTGTCGGAGCTTGAGAGAAGATGCATGTTTGTCCAGGACGACAAAGGCAATAAAATCGCCACACTCAGCATATGGTGGGATTACACCGGAAAACGCAGAAACCCGTGGCTACATTGGTTTGCCGTAAAACCGGGTTTTCAAGGCAGAGGCATAGGGAACGCCCTTTTGTACAGGGTCATGAAAGAGACGATTGCGATTGAAGGCGATGTTGATGTATATCTGAAAACCCAGACATGGAGTCACCGTGCGATAAATCTTTACATGAGGCAATCTTTTGAAATAACAACCGAAAAAAAGGTCGGACCATGGAAAAACAAGGAATATGAATCGGCTGTGGCAGTTATAAAAGACTTGCTGTATTAAGCGGGAAGGGGACTTATGCTAATCGATTTAAGCCTGGAAATTTCAGCAAATGATATAGGGAAAATAACGGATGCGGAAAAACTGGCTTCTTTTGGACATATGGGAACCCATTTTGATGTCATGGATAAGGAGTTCCCATTGGCATTCACAAGGCGCAAGGCTATGGTATATAATATAAAAGAGGCGGTTAAAAGGGAGATACTTCCTAAAGATCTGGCCGGGGGACCGCCCGGTAAGGGATGTTTGGCGGCATTCTACACGGGAATCAAAGATAAATGGGAATACGGCTCAGACCGTTATTTCAAGGATCATCCCGTGCTTTCATATGAGCTTATCGACCTTCTGCTTGACAGCGGAGTGTCCTTGATAGGGCTGGACTTTGCAGGATTGAGAAGAGGTGACGAACATACACCCACTGATGAATACTGCGCCGACAGGGGTGTGTTTATAATTGAAAACCTATGCAATCTGGATAAGATTCTTCAAGGTAAGAGCCATGCATTTTTCACAGCCCATATATATCCATTAAAAATCAAGGGACTCACAGGGCTGCCATGCAGGGTGGTCGGTGAATTATAGTTGATATGAATATTTTTATAAAAGGGGTTTGGAAATGATATTCAGAGAAATCGGTAAAAGTAAAAGGGATGCGGGGGTTGATGCCGCTTCGGATATGTTAAAAAAAGGAGAGTATGGTGTGCTCTCGACGACAGGTGATGACGGGTATCCATACGGGGTTCCTTTAAGCTATGTGTATTTTGATGCCGCCATATATTTCCACTGTGCGCAAAAAGGGCATAAAATTGATAATATGCTTTATAACGATAAAGTGTCATTTTGCGTTGTTGGGGAAGTTGCCGCCGTTCCTGAGAAATTCACGACCAGATATAAAAGCACTATAGCTTTCGGCAGGGCGGTGGAGGTTTTTGAAAAAGAAAAGGAAGAAGTCTTGAAGAAACTTGTGGAGAAATATTCAAAAAATTATTCCTATGAAGGGGATGTCTATATAAAACGGGAATCTTCAAATGCAAGGGTTTTCAAGATTGAGATAGAGCATTTGACGGGAAAACAAAGAATCTGAGAAAATCGTGCGATTAAAGGGGGAGTCAAAATTGGTATTGTCAATGAAGAACAGATCGAAAAAAACAGGAATGCCTCCGGGAAGCCTTGTGCATATAGGGGAAAAGAGGGAGGCGACGGTAGGGATTACAAGGATTTCCTATGATCAGGCCCATTTCACAGAGAAAAAATATGATGATTTTTCCATATGCCTGAACGACCTTGATAACAAGCAGGTCAACTGGATAAACATTGATGGGATACATGACACGAATATGATAGGTGAAATAGGAAAAGCCTTCAGCATTCATCCCCTGTTGCTGGAGGACATAGTGAATTCGGACCAAAGGCCAAAATTTGAAAACTTTGACAGTTATATTTTCGTCGTATGCCGGATGATATATCTTTCAGAGGATAAAAAAGACATAAAAACGGAACAAATAAGCCTTATCATCACGGGGGACACGGTGATTTCATTTCAAGAGGAACCGGGGGATGTCTTCGATTCGGTGAGAGACAGGATCAGAAGCCACATGGGCAGGATCCGGGGGATGAATGCCGGCTATCTTGCATATTCACTGACAGATTCAGTGACAGATAACTATTTTTCGGTCATTGAACAGATAGGATATGAAATAGACGGTTTGGAAGAAAGCCTTATGGGGGATTCAGACGGTGAAACCGTAAAAACCATCCACAGGCTCAGAAATCAGGTCATTATGATGCGAAAATCCATATGGCCCCTCAGAGAGATAATACTCGGTCTTGAAAAGGACGACGCCGGTTTGCTGGGAGAACAGACATCGAGATATTTCAAGGATGTATATGACCATACGATTCAAATCATGGATGCGGTGGAAACATTTCGCGACCTGTTGACGGGTATGATGGACCTGTATCTTTCGGGTGTGAGCAATAGGATGAACCAGGTTATGAAGGTTTTAACCATAATTTCCACAATTTTCATACCCATGACATTCATAGCGGGTGTTTACGGTATGAATTTTAAAAACATGCCGGAACTTGAATGGACTTTCGGTTATTATTTTGCACTGCTTCTGATGCTGGGGGTTTTTGTGTTTATGTTTGTGTTTTTTAAAAGAAAAAAGTGGTTTTGATATAATTTTTGTTTAGAGGTGATATGAAATGAGTGAAATAAGCGACAAAGAAATAGTTAAATATTGGAAGGAGCTGGACCGCAGCGCATTCATGGGGGAAAACCGAAGCTATGCGGGTGTTGACGCGGCATTTCCCATCGGGCACGGCCAGACCATATCGCAACCCTCGCTTGTGATGCAGATGACATGCATGCTTAAAATGGAACCGGGATGCAAGGTTTTGGAAGTAGGGACGGGCAGCGGTTACCAGACGGCGCTACTGGCAAAATTTGCTGGTGAGGTCTACACTGTTGAAAGAATAGAGGATCTGTTGGTGGCGGCAAAGGAAAGATTGGGCAAAATGGGTTTTGACAACATCAAGTTCAAACTCGGCGACGGCAGCCGGGGATGGAGGGAGCATTCACCCTACGATAGAATAATGGTGACTGCGGGAGCCCACACAATACCGCCAGAACTGGTCAAACAGCTATCATTGAACGGTAGGATGGTAATCCCGGTGGGGAGGTGGCCGCAAAAGCTTAATGTGGTGACCAAGGACGATAAGGGCGAAGTTTCCATTGAAGAGGGGATACCGGTGACGTTTGTGAAACTGATAGGGGATTATTGAGGGGGGAATGGCAGCTTATTTAATAAAAACATACATGTGCATGATAGAGTTCCTGGCACGGATCTTTATTTTCAGCCGTAATCTTCCCGACGGGTGGCGCGTTGTGAAAAACATTAGATACGCACCCGGACCGAAAAGAAAGATGGATGTATATATGCCTGCCGGTCATGCCGGGACTTGCCCCGTGCTGATATACATTCACGGCGGGGGTTGGACGACGGGAAGCAAACTCACAAGTAAAAGACAGGCTGTGAAAACAGCCTGTGAAGGATATGTCGTGCTTAACATGAATTACCGGCTGGGACCGGCGCATAAACATCCGGCACAGCTTGAGGATATGGGAAGGGTGTTAAGATGGTTAAATGGAAATGCTCAAAAATACGGAGGCGACCCCGATAAAATTTTCCTTGCCGGAGGTTCCGCGGGAGCACATCTCGCCTGCCTTGGCGCCTGCCTTGCGACGAACAGCCGGTTGAAGGAGAAGATAAAAATCGATTTCCCTCTGGAAGGGGGGAGGATTGCGGGGCTGATTCTGCTATACGGCGGTTACAATATGGATACGATAACGGATTCGGGGTTTTTCATGATTAAAACCATGATGAAAAGCTACACGGGGTATGAAAGACCCGCAGAAAGCCCTATTCGCGACCAGATATCACCGATATATCACATAAATGAAAATTTCCCTCCGGTTTTTGTTTCCGTGGGAGGGGCAGACCCTCTTTACGGGCAGACAATCGAATTGATCGATGTTTTAAAGAAAAAGAAAGTTGATTTCGAGCAACTGCTTTTTGACAGGAAAGGCAGAAAGGAAAGGCACGCGTTCATTAATTTCCATTACAGGAAAAATACAAAGAAAGCATATCGAATGATATTTGCGTTCATGAAAAAACACAGCTGAAGGAATGGATTGTTTATCAAACATCAAAAACTGATATAATGTTGAAGTTGTTAAGCGGGGACTGCCGGATAGCATGTTTTCAAGCTACTCGGCCAACCCTGATTAACACCAAATTGGAGGAAAGAAATGAAAAACAAAAAAAGCGATGTGAAGTGTCAGATTGAACCAAAATCGAAGGTTCTGGTTTCCTGCAGGGACAAAAGCGGAAGGAAAAACGCCCTTGTTGTGGCGTATTGCTGCAACTGCAGCTACGACCCCCCAATGGTAATGGTGGGAATAGTGCCGTCAAGGTTTTCATATGGAATTATAAAGGAGACCGGCTGTTTTATAGTGAATCTGGTCACGGAAGATTATAAAGAGGTATATGATTATCTGGGAAGCGTAAGCGGCAGGGATGAAGACAAATTCAAGGAAAAAGACATACGGTGCGCGGACGGAGAGAACGTGAATGCGCCTATCCTGCTTGACTGTCCGGTCAATATAGAGTGCGAAGTGATAGATTCCATAATGACAGGCTCCCATGAAATGTTCGTGGGAAAGATAGTTAAAGTGCATGCCGACACAAACCTGGTCTGTGAAGACGGTAAAGTCGATGTGTCGAAACTGAAGTTTGTATAAGGAAAAAGGTTGTTTATAACTATGGATAAAAGCAAAATGGATTTCCAAAAAGCCGCAGGCAGACTGGAAAACATAATACGGGATACAAAAATCATTCACAGTCCGGTTTTTTCAGGTGAAAGCGGCAATGATATATACATAAAGCCGGAGAACCTCCAGCGAACTGGCTCTTTTAAGATCAGAGGGGCGTACAACAAGATAAGCAAGATTTCAAAAGAGCTGGCTGACAGCGGTCTCGTGGCCGCGTCAGCAGGAAACCACGCCCAGGGCGTAGCGTTGGCCGCCGGGGAGCTTGGAGCGACAGCAATCATCGTGATGCCTCTTCCCACCCCTTTAATCAAAGTCGAGGCGACAAGGGACTACGGGGCGGAAGTGATTCTACACGGCGAATGTTACGATGAGGCATATGCGTATGCGCTGGAAATAGCGAAGGAAAGGAAATACCGCTTTATCCATCCTTTTAACGACAATGACATAATAGAGGGGCAGGGAACCATAGGGCTGGAGATAATGAAAGAACTGCCTGATGCCGACATGATCATTGTCCCCATAGGCGGAGGCGGACTCATCAGTGGAATAGCAATGGCTGTAAAAAGCATGAACCCGGATGTCAAAATAATCGGGGTTGAACCGGACGGGGCAAAGGCAATGAAATTATCCGTTGAAAAAGGTGAAATCGTCTGCCTCGACGGGGTGTGCACCATCGCAGACGGAGTAGCTGTTAAGAATCCCGGTGATATCACCTTTGAAATCATTTGCGGGTATGTGGACGAAATCATTACGGTTTCGGATTTTGAAATAATGGAAGCGTTTCTCGTGCTTCTTGAAAAGCACAAGCTGATAGGTGAAAATGCGGGGGTGCTGTCCCTGGCCGCCCTTAAGAAGATAGAGGTGAAAGACAAAAAAATCGTCTGCCTGGTAAGCGGCGGAAACATCGATGTTCTGACAGTCTCCGAGATGATTGACAGGGGGCTTGTGGCCAGGGGGCGGATATACCAATTCACCGTCGACCTGCATGACAGGCCCGGGGAGCTGCTTAAAGTGGCGCAGATACTTGCCAAGATGAATGCAAATGTTGTGAAACTCGACCATAATCAATTCAACACAGTGGACAGGATGATGGATGTCCGGCTTGATATAACCGTGGAGACCAACGGGATGGAGCATATTAAGAGGATTTCCAAAGAATTCCATAAAAACGGTTATTTCATAAAGGAAATTTGAAAGGAAACCCATGGGCTTTTTACCGGTGAACAGGGAAGACATGAGAAGAAGGGGATGGGAGAAACTCGATTTTCTGCTGATCAGCGGGGACGCCTACGTGGACCACCCTTCCTTCGGCCATGCCATCATATCCCGAGTGCTGGAAAACGCAGGTTACAGAGTGGGAATAATTGCGCAGCCGGATTGGAAGAAGCCGGAATCAATAAATGGGATGGGGGTTCCGGAACTCGGGGTTCTTATAACATCAGGTGTAATAGATTCGATGGTCAATCATTACACGTCATTCGGTAATAAGCGCAGGAGGGACCGCTATTCACCCGGTGACAAAACAGGCAAAAGACCCGACAGG
Organism: uncultured Clostridiaceae bacterium; assembly: GCA_964636935.1. Taxonomy (GTDB): domain Bacteria; phylum Bacillota; class Clostridia; order DUPQ01; family DUPQ01; genus JAFGQE01. Next base: position 2,990 of record CAZWVS010000039.1, on the reverse strand, counting down.
GCGTTGATTACCTATACAGGCATGGCAAAGCACATGTTTAAAGGTGTGCCTGTAATAATCGGCGGGGTAGAAGCAGGTCTTAGACGTTTCGCGCATTATGACTTCTGGGACGATTCGGTCCGACGGTCGATTCTTTTTGATTCAAAAGCCGATCTTTTGGTTTACGGCCCCGGTGAAAAAGCAATATTGGAAATTGCCGAAAGACTGCAAAAAGGCAGGGATACTGAAAACATTCCGGGTACCGCATATATATCACGGGACATACCGGAGGGGTCCGTGAAGCTGCATTCATATGATGAAGTGTCAAAAGACAAAAGGAAGTTTGCAGAAGCCTTCCGGGTGGAGTTCGAGGAGCAGGATCCGGTAAGGGGGAGGACACTGCACCAGGCACACGGAGACAGGTTTCTGATATGCATGCCTCCGGCAATGCCTTTGGACACGGATGAGCTCGACCGGGTTTATTCGCTGCCATATGAAAGGGAATACCACCCTTCATATGAAAAAGCAGGCGGCGTCAAAGCAATCGAGGAAGTGAAGTTTTCAATAACGAGCCACAGGGGATGTCCGGGTGGATGCAATTTCTGTTCCATTGTATTTCATCAAGGTAGAATTGTAACAAAGAGAAGCAAGGAATCAATTTTAGATGAAGTTCGTATGCTTTCGCAAAAAGAGGATTTCAAAGGATATATAACCGATATCGGGGGGCCTACGGCAAATTTCAGGGATGCGGTGTGTCTAAACGCGGGAGAAAACGGGATGTGCGCGAAAAAACAATGCCTGTATCCCGGCATATGCCCGAATCTTAAGGTAGACCATTCCGAATATCTGGATATTCTAAGAGAAGCAAGACAAATAAAAGGGGTGAAGAAAATATTTGTTAAATCGGGTGTGCGGTATGATTATCTCATAAGCGATAAAAACAATGCATTTCTGGCGGACCTGTGCAAGCACCACATAAGCGGACAGCTGAAAGTCGCACCGGAGCATGCATCAAAAAAAGTTCTCGGCTATATGGGCAAGGCCGACGCCGATGTTTACAGGAAATTCAAAAAAATGTATGATGAAACCAACAGGAAACTGGGCAAAAGACAGTATCTTGTACCTTATTTCATAATTGGTCATCCCGGGGAGGAAATGGAGGATGTCATCGAGCTGGTCGAGCTGTTGATGGAAACGGGCTTCGTACCCGACCAGGTTCAGGATTTTTATCCAACCCCGGGAACCGTTTCCACATGCATGTACCATTCGGGATACGACCCGCGTACGATGGAACAGGTGAAAACGGTAAAAGATACGAATGAAAAAAGGGACAGGAGGATACTTGTCCAGTTCAGTAAAAGGGGAAATGGCCGAAAAGCAAGGCAAATACTGATTTCGCACGGAAGACAGGATCTTGCTTCAAGAGTGAGAAACAATTAATGAAAGGATGGAATATGTTTAAAAAATATGAAGGCAATCCGGTGATTGCAAGAAAAGAAGGAAGCTTTTACAGCAAGCACGCGGCAAATCCGGACGTGCTGGTTTACGGAAACAATATTTTGATGTATTTTCGCGGCCAGGATGAGAGCAATCACGACCAGATCGGTGTCGCATCCGTCCCAATGGATGAATTCAACGGAATTGACTGGAATGTATATCCGCAAAGCCCTACAATCCGCGTTTCTGATAATGAAAAGGATTTCGACTGCAGGCACATACTGGACCCGGGGGCTGTCAACATAAACGGAAGGGTGTATTTATATTATTCCGGGCATTCCCATGATAAACCCGCCGGCATAGGATTGGCTGTTTCAGACGACGGGTTTAACTTTAAAAAAGCCGGATGTGTGGTTGAAAACGCCATAGCTCCGGAAATCATATATAAAGACGGGGTTTATAATCTTATTTACCAGAAACAAAACCAAGACAAGGCTTTTGAATTTTATCTTTGCCCCAGTGACGACGGCCTGCATTTTTCACTAGAAAACGAGAAAAAAATATTTTCACCTTCCAAAAGCGAAGGGGAATTTGATTTTTTCAGCGTTTCGACCTGTAGAATATGGGAAGAGGACGGGACATACTACATGATTTACGGTGGATGTCCGGTTTATACGGACTACCCTATCGGGTTCGGCCTTGCAAAATCCATGGATCTGCTTGAATGGGAAAGATATCCGAAGAATCCCGTCTTGCACAGGGGGGAAGCCGGAGACTGGGATGAAGGCGCCTTGTGGTTCGGAACGGTATTCAAGCATGGGGGGGAAAGATATCTGTGGTATGAAGGGACCGGAGCGGGACTCGGTACCGGGACAACCCAGGCGAGACAGGCTTCAAAGCTTTGCAGGACCAAGGATTACGGAGGTTATGCCACTGTAAGTTATTCACAGATAGGCCTGGCTTTTCACGATGGGAAAATGGATTTTTCAACCGATTAACCGTGTGTTTGGCAAGGAACGGAGTTATTTTGCAAAAAAGATGCAAGTGGGTTGAAGGACAGCCTGATATCTATATTGAATATCATGATAACGAGTGGGGGGTTCCGGTCCATGATGACAGGCTGCTTTTTCAAAAACTCGTACTTGACGGCGCGCAGGCCGGATTGTCATGGCTCACCATACTTAAAAAAAGAGATGCTTACATAGAAGCCTTTGACAACTTCGATTTCGGGAAGGTGGCTGGATATGGTCGACAAAAAATCGACCAATTGATGCAAAATCCCGGAATAGTGAGAAACAGATTGAAAATAGAATCCGCTGTAAACAATGCTGCGGTTTTCATGAAGATAAGGGCTGAATACGACACTTTCGATAATTATTTATGGCGATATGTCGGATATAAACCTGTTTGCAACCATTTTAAAAGATTTTCCGACATACCTGCGGAAACCGAATTGTCAAAAAAGATATCTGATGATCTGAAGAACAGGGGGATGTCCTTCGTCGGACCTTAAATAATTTATGCATACATACAAGCAATAGGCATGGCCAACGACCATACCTTGGATTGCTATA
>CAZWVS010000038.1:0-13815 GCA_964636935.1 uncultured Clostridiaceae bacterium | reverse complement strand
ATACCTTTTCGCGGAAATTAAAAACCGTGTGAATGCATTTAAAAGCGAGAACCCCGGAGCCGATGTTATAAGCCTCGGCATCGGCGATGTGACACAGCCTCTTGCGCCGGCGGTCGTCAAAGCTTTGCACGACGCAGTGGATGAAATGGCCGTCGCCGAAACATTCAAAGGTTACGGGCCGGACAGGGGATATGATTTTCTCATCGACGCCATAGTTGAAAATGAATACAGGGCGCAGGGGATCGATATCAATGAAAGCGAGATATTCGTAAGCGACGGCTCAAAATGCGATACGGGCAACATGCAGGAGATTTTCGGCCGGGATTGCGTGATTGCCGTGACGGACCCGGTCTACCCGGTCTATATAGACACCAATGCAATGGCCGGAAGGACCGGGGAATATGACGACGGAAAATGGAGCAGGGTGATATACATGCCTTGCACGGCCGCGAACGGTTTCGTGCCGGAACTGCCTGGACAAAAAGCTGACATGATATATCTGTGCTCGCCCAACAATCCGACGGGCACGGCGCTCGGCAGGGGGGATTTGGCCGATTGGGTGGAATATGCGGCAAAAAACAAATCGATAATCCTGTATGACGCCGCATATGTCGACTATATAAGCGATCCGGACATACCCAAGAGCATATACGAGATAGAAGGTGCCGATGAAGTGGCAATCGAGTTTAGGAGTTTTTCAAAAAAAGCGGGTTTCACCGGAACGAGATGCGCCTTCACGGTGGTGCCCGAAAAGGTCCGCGGCTATACCCTCAAGGGGGAAGGGGTCTCCCTTAATGAAATGTGGGCACGGCGAATGAGCACGAAATTCAACGGGGTTTCATATATAATTCAAAAGGGCGCGGCCGCGGTATACTGCGAAGAGGGAAAAAAACAAGTCAGGGAGACAATCGGGTATTATATGCACAATGCCAAAGTCATCCGGGAAGGGCTCAAGGAAACCGGATTAAAGGTTTTCGGAGGATTAAACGCTCCGTACATATGGCTGGAGACGCCTGCTGGAATGAAGTCCTGGGACTTTTTTGATAAATTGCTGAATGAGGCGAATGTGGTAGGCACGCCCGGTTCAGGTTTCGGCCCCAGCGGAGAAGGGTATTTCAGACTTACAGCCTTCGGTGACAGGGATAGCACGGTCAGGGCTGTGGAAAGGATCAGGCAGAACCTGGAATTATAAATTATGAAATACGATTTTGACAGGGTGATCGACAGGAAATCGACCTACTCCCTAAAATGGGACAAGGACCATAACGGCAACGGCACAGGCAAATATGACAACCTCAACTCCATGTGGGTGGCGGATATGGACTTCCCCTGTCCCGAACCGGTGGTTGACGCAATAGTGAAAAGGGCGGGACATCCCGTGTACGGATATACATATTATGATGCAGACACCCTTTCCGCCGCTGCGGCAAAATGGTATGGGGACAGGTATGGATGGGAAGTGGATAAAGAGCACATATTGTTTTCGCCGGGGGTGGTCGCCTCGATAAACTATTCCATAAACGCCTTTACGGCCCCCGGTGACGGGATTATAATCCAACCGCCTGTCTATTATCCCTTCAGCAGGATCATAACAAAAAACGGCAGACGCCTCGTATACAACCCATTGAAGATGGAAAACGGTGTACACAAGCAGGATTTTGAGGATCTTGAAAAAAAGGCCTCCGACCCCGGTGTCGGTATGATGCTTCTTTGTTCGCCCCACAACCCGGGCGGCAGGGTATGGACACGGGATGAGCTTTCAAGGATATCCGAAATATGCAAAAAGAACGACGTTGTGCTGGTGACTGATGAAATTCACAGTGATCTGATACGAAACGGAATGAAATTTACGCCCGCAGCCGCTGCGGGACATGCTGAAAACACAATCACATGCACAGCTCCTAGCAAGACATTCAACATACCCGGTCTAATGATATCTTCCGCGATAATTGAAAATGACGAATTCAGGGAAAAGTGGAAAACCGAGGCTTATGCCAAAGCGGGACTCAGCATGCCCAACCCTTTCGGCGCCGCAGCCTTCAAGGCAGCTTATGAAAAAGGGGGGGAGTGGCTTGAGCAGGTCAACGGATATATCGACTCCAACTTGCGTTGGATATCGCAATATATAAGCGAAAACCTTCCGAATGTGGGATACGAGGTGCCGGAAGGAACCTATCTTGCCTGGCTCGACATCAAAGGGGCGGGTTGGGAGGACGACGGCGGGTTTGCGGACATGCTCGCTTCCCGGACAGGGGTCTTGGTCGACCCCGGCCACATATTCGGCCCGGGTGGAAGCGGCTTCATAAGGATAAATGCGGCCTGCCCGAGGTCGAGGCTTATTGACGCGATGGAGAAAATCAAATCGGTGCTGTGATAAAGCGGTGAAGTCAATCAAGTCGATTTCGGGATATTCCTGCAAGGGATATTTCCCTATAATGGTATTTTGTTGAATTTCGAAGTGAGGAAACCAAGGGAGTGATTTTCCGGTCGTATATCCGGGTACCATTCAAATAGATTGAAGAAGAAGGAATGGAAAATGAAAATATCCGACATAAAAGGATTTTGTAATAAGCGGGAGCTTGAATTCATTTCAGCCCGGAATGTCAACAAAGATTACTGGGTGATTTCATTAAAACCACAAGGTGAAATGAAGTGGAACGCAGGTGAGCACGGTATTTTCACAATACCGGGTAAAAAGATAAAGGGAAGGGGATGGAGGGTTTTCAGCCTTGCGTCCATACCTGAAGAAGGAAAAGTAATTATAGGAACCCGTACCGGTGAAACAGTCAGCGGGTTCAAGAAAACCCTATTGGAAATGAAAACCGGGGAAAAAGTGAATCTGAGGGGTCCCTTCGGCTGGTATAAGCTTCGTACGGATGAAAGACAGATTGTAATGGTTGCAACGGGGGTGGGTATAACTCCGGACAGGGCGTTGCTTCATGAACTCGTGAAGCATCCCGAAGTGAACGCCGAGTTGGTTCATTCGGGCGAATATCATCTTTTCAGGGAAGAACTTGAAAAAACGGCATCTGACATGAAAAGACTGAAACTCCACTACACCGGGGACAGACGGGAAACGGCACTGGCGGTTGACAGGATTGCAACCAAATACGGCAACAGTGCGAAATATTATGTTTCCGGAAGCATGAAGGCGATAAAATCCATCAAAAAAAACCTAAAAAAAGCCGGCATAAAATCAAGAAACATGATTAATGATCCATTCCTGGGTTATTGAACGAAATATCCTTTTGAGCTCCACTCCTTCAAAAACCCGCCATATGCCGTGCCGCGGATTCCATGGCGTGTGCAATATCCAAATGGAGGTTTCTTTGTTTTTTCAAACAGCCTGAATTCAGAAAAGTTGAAAGTTCGGCAATCAGAAAGCTGATTATTGTGTTTACGACTGCTGAACACGGGATTTGAATATTCGGCAACGGCTGCAACCGTATGGGTTGAAAACATGGATTATATAATGGTTTTCAATGCATGTCCCTTATTATTGGGGAGCTGATTAAGGCATAATAAGTTCAAAGGCCTGCAAAGTTGCAGGGCTTTTTATTTTCTTAATGAGCAAAAGCTTGCACATGAGCGGTCTGAAAATGCAAAAAGGATTATAAACAAGGCGTTTTCAAGTTATTCGGCAAACCCTGATTGCGGATTCCGGCAGAGCTTATGGACATCCTCGGGAATGAACGCTCGTCCGCCGATTGAAAATTCATGTGATATATGTTTTAATTCAAAGGTGGATTAAAAAAGGAGCAAGTGTCATGAAAAAAATCGATATACATGTCCATACCAGGGCTTTCAACATGGTCAGAAGACCCAGGAACAATGAATTCTATGCCTCGCCTGAACAGATAAGGGCGAAGTATGACGCCTGGGGGATAGAAAAAGGGGTAATAATGACCGGTGTGTCGCCCGAATACGGTTTCCACATACAGTCGAATGAGGAGGCATACTGCCTGACCCGGGATTATCCGGAGACTTTCTACTGGTTTTGCAACCTGCATCCGACAATGGGTAAAAATTCACCCGACACGGATTTTTCATATTTTCTCAACATATATAAGCAATATGGTGCAAAGGGTGTGGGCGAGGCCACATTCAATTATCATATCGACAACCCCCTGGTGGACAATCTTTTTTACCACTGCGCGGAATGCGACATGCCTGTGACTATTCACCTGGCGCCGAAGTTGGGGGAATTCTACGGCCTTGTGGACGACCTGGGTCTGCCCGGACTCGAAGCATTGCTGGACAAATATCCGAAGTTGAAAATACTCGGGCATTCACAGTGTTTCTGGTCGGAAATCGGCAAAAACGTCACTGTGGAAAACCGGGGGTCCTACCCTGCGGGGGAAGTGAAACCGGGAAGGCTTGTGGATCTGTTTGAAAACTATCCCAACCTTTTGGGGGACATGTCTGCGGGCAGCGGGGAGAACGCGGTCATGAGGGATGAGGATTTCGGAATATGGTTCATGGAGAGATTCAGCAAAAGGCTGTTTTATGGAACGGATGTCAGTTCCCCAAGCGTCGAGTTCAAACTCGGCGGATGGCTGGACGGTCTTAACGCCGACGGACGCCTGTCCGATGAGGCGTATTTCAACATATGCAGGGGGAACGCCCTTTCATTGCTTGAAGATAAGTGAGTTGTTTAGCCCGGTTTCATGCGGGTATCATCACTGTAGTATCAATAGGAGGATTTGACATGGCAGGTAAAAATGTGATTGAAGTAAAAAGTTCAGAATTCAAGGATGTTGTTTTAAACTCCGATGTTCCGGTGCTTGTCGACTTTTGGGCGGCCTGGTGCGGTCCATGCAGGGCGTTGACGCCCATATTCGAGCAGCTGTCGGAACAATTCCAGGACAAGGCGAAATTTGTAAAGGTCAATGTCGACGAGTGTCCGGATATCGCCGGTTCCTACAGGATAATGAATATTCCGACCATGCTTTTGTTCAAGGACGGTCAGGTTGCGGAAAAGCTCATAGGTTTGAGACCTGCGGCTTACATCAGCGACTTGATTAACAAAAATATTTAGTCTATAATTAATCATGACTGATATGGATTATTGCATAATGAATATTATGCAATTTTTCATATATGGAAATGATTTAGCGGTCACTGGCGGCCGCAGAGGAGGGGAATATGGCCGGGAAAAGATTTCGCAGTTCGATTTTCGGGTTTGACAAGGCTTCGGTCAACACTTATCTTGAAAGCCTCACAAGGGATTATGAGGAAAGACTCACATCAAAAGATCTGGAAATAGAAAAAACAATGAGTCAGCTCAAGAAAATCAATGAAAAATAAGAAGCCTTGAAACTGGAGGAAGAACGGATATACACCGAAAAGGAAAAAATCTCCAAGGCACTTGTCAGTGCCAACGACCAGGCTGAAAAAATAATCGAGGAGGCAAGAAGCAAGGTCGCCGAAGAAGTTTCCGAGCTGGAACGTAAAGCTGAAAGCGAAAGGGAGAAGATAGTCGACATCAAAAGCGAACTGATGGAGATGAAAAAAGAAGCTTCCGAGATACTTTCAAGATGCAGGACCGCTATTGACTCCATAATTCTGGATGAAGGTCGGACATCTGAAACCGAAGAACATCCGGATGAGGACCAGGGTGAAGAAATCCATGATGAAGAGGCTGCGGAGGCGACAGAGGAAGAAGACGATTTCTTCGGTTGACATCCGTGCTGTTTTTAAGTAGGAAGAGAACCGTAGAAGCGGTTCTCTTTACATATTGTATGATCGGGGACCGCCGAATGACGCCAAGCCGGACTTCGAAGCCGGCGAAGGTGCAGGGGCTTTCACCTTTCACCGGAAGGTGCGGGAGATTTCACCTTTCACTGAGAAAGACCGCACCCAAGCTTATTGAAAATGTGCAATGGGATTATAAATAAGGCGTTTTCAAATTCATAAGCAAACCCGGATCATATAGATCAAACGGCAAATGCCGTTAATTGCCTGGGAGGACAGTTATGAGTGAAATTCTTGACATATTGGAAAAAAACGCAAAAATATCAATCGAGGAAATTGCGGCTATGACCGGGAAGGGCGCAGACGAAGTGGCCGATATTATCGATGGGTATGAAAACAACAACATAATACTCGGGTATAGGACCGTCGTGGACTGGGACAGGACCGAAAGGGAGTTCGTCACCGCGCTTATCGAAGTGCGGCTGACACCACAGCGGGACAAAGGGTTCGACAGCATCGCTTCGAGAATCTATAAGTTCCCTCAGGTCAAGACATGTTATCTCATGTCGGGTGGCTACGATGTCGCCGTTTTCGTCGAAGGGCGGAATTTAAAGGAAGTGGCCATGTTCGTTTCCGAAAAGCTTTCCGTCATAGACGGGGTCCTCAGCACGGCAACTCACTTTGTATTGAAAAAATACAAAGACGGCAACATGCTGTTTGAAAACGGCGAGCCGGATGACAGGGAGGCTATCGTATTATGAAATCACCGGAAGGGATGATCAGGCAGGAGATAAGAGACCTGCCGCAGTCGGGAATCAGGAAGTACTTCGACCTTATCAATGAAATGACAGATGTCATATCCCTCGGCATCGGCGAACCCGATTTCGTAACCCCCTGGAGAATCAGGGAGGCGGGCATATATTCGCTTGAACAGGGGCACACCCATTACACGGCGAATGCCGGCATGGTCGAGTTCCGCAAGGAAGTATCCCGTTACCTAAAGAGAAAATACGATGTGGAATATGATTACAAAAACGAAATCATCGCCACGGCGGGAGCGAGCGAGGCGATAGACCTTGCATTGAAGGCCGTCGTGGGAAAAGGGGATGAAGTGATACTGCCGGAGCCCAGTTTCGTGGCATATGCGGGATGCGTCGTCTCATGCGGGGGAAAGGTGGTAAGCCTTCCGTTGAAACAGGAGGACAGGTTTCGGATCGATCCCATGGAACTTGAAAAAAGGATAACCGAAAAAACAAAAGCGGTGATCATTCCATATCCCAACAACCCGACGGGAGCGGTGTTGGAGGAGGACGACCTGACCCGAATAGTCGAAGTTCTGGAAAAGAAAGATGTCATAATAATATCCGATGAAATCTATTCCGAGCTGGTATACGGGTTTAAGTTCAGGTCCATGGCGACCTATCCGGGCATAAGGGACAGGCTCCTTCTCGTCAACGGGCTTTCAAAAACTTTTGCCATGACAGGCTGGAGGCTTGGCTACATATGCGGCCCCGGGGAATTGATAAGGCATATATTCAAAATACACCAGTATGCGCTGATGTGCGCACCGACATCTGCGCAATATGCGGGGTTGGAAGCCCTTAGAAGCTGTGACGACGAAGTCGAAAACATGAGGATGGAATACGACCGGAGAAGAAAATTCATCCTTGAGGGGATCAGGTCCGCAGGGTTGGAATGTTTTGAGCCCCAGGGCGCCTTTTACATATTCCCCGGCATAAAATCCACCGGCATGACAAGCGACGAATTTTGCGAAGGCCTGCTTAAGACTGAAAAAGTCCTTGTGGTTCCGGGATCCGCATTCGGTGAAAGCGGAGAAGGGTATGTAAGAGCCACATACGCAAGTTCAATGGATAATATCAAAAAAGCGCTTGAAGGAATAAAAAGGTTTGTAAGCGGTGTGCGGGAGAGAAAAATTGATTGATAAAGCATATGTCAGATCGGAAATCGCCGAACTTGAAAAAAAATTAAAGGATCTGGAAACCTCGCTGGCCCCTGATGAAATCAGGAGTGAAATCAAGGAACTGGAAAAAGAGGCGGCGCAACCCGGATTCTGGAACGACCAGGAGCAGTCGCAAAAAGTCTTGCAACGCTTGAAATTCCTGAAACAGAAGGTTTCCGGTTTCGATGAACTGATCGATGAATATGACAATATACGCATCCTTATGGAACTTTATGAAGACGAGACGGACGAGGGCATAGGGGATGAACTGGAAGAGGCGATTCCGAAAATTAAAAGCAATTATGACAGGGTGAAACTGCAGACAATGCTTGGCGGCAGGCACGACAGGGAAAACGCCATCATGACCTTCCATGCCGGAGCCGGGGGGACGGAGGCGCAGGACTGGGTGGAAATGCTCATGAGGATGTACTCGAGGTGGGCTGAAACGCGGGGATATAATTTCACCGTGACCGATATCCTGCCCGGAGACGAGGCGGGGGTGAAAAGCGCAACGGTGCTGCTGGAAGGTGATTACGCATACGGGTATGTAAAGTCTGAAAGCGGCGTCCACAGGCTTGTAAGGATATCACCCTTCGACTCTTCGGGTAGAAGGCATACATCTTTCGCTTCCATCGAAGTGATACCGGAGATAAGCAGCGACGTTGAAATAAACATAAGGCATGAAGACTTGAAAACCGACACATACAGGGCTTCCGGAGCGGGCGGACAGCATGTGAACAAGACGGATTCCGCAGTGAGGATCACCCATATCCCCACCGGCCTGGTCGTGTCATGCCAGTCGGAGCGAAGCCAGCACCAGAACCGTGACACCGCCATGAAACTGCTTTATTCGAAATTGCTTGAACTTAAGGAAAGGGAGGCAAAGGAAAAAATCGAAGACCTTAAAGGTGTCCAGATGGATATCGCATGGGGAAGTCAGATAAGATCATATGTCTTCTGCCCGTACACCATGGTTAAGGACCACAGGACAAACCATGAGACCGGGGATGTCCAGAAAGTAATGGACGGTGATATCGACGGTTTCATAAACGCATTCCTTGTTTCAAAGGGCGGGACCGATGAATGACCTGCCGTATAACGCTTTTTCAAATTATCTTAAAGACAGGTACGGTTGCCGGGTATACAAGACACCGGTGAGCATCCCCTGCGGATGTCCCAACAGGGACGGCGCATGCGGGCGCGGGGGTTGTATTTTCTGCGGGGACGAATCCGCAGGCTTCGAAACCCTTGAAAACAATGTGCCGGTTGCCGGGCAGCTCCAGGTGAACATGGGGTACATCGGTTCAAAATACAAAGCCGATAAATTCATTGCATATTTCCAAAATTATTCAAACACATACCTGGATTTCGACAAATTCAAGTCCTTCATGGAGCAGTCATGCGTGAAAAACGTTGTGGCGCTGTATATCTCCACCAGGCCCGACTGTGTAGAAAAACGCCACGCCGAATTTCTGGCGGAGCTTTCCTTAAGGGAGAATGTCGATATCGTGGTGGAGATGGGTTTGCAGAGCGTAAGCGATGAAACGCTTCTTTTCTTAAAAAGAGGCCATACTGCGCAGAGCTTTTTCGACAGCGCCTCAATGCTTAAAAGTTACGGGATAGGAGTGTGTGCGCACATGATAAGCGACATCCCCGTTGAAGACGCGGAAACCGTCGAACGGGGAGCGGTCATGCTTTCAGATGCGGGGATCGAACAGGTCAAGTGCCATTCCCTGTATGTGCTTAAAGACACGGAACTCGGCCGGATGTATGAAAACGGCGAAATTGAAATGCTCGAATGCGGTGATTTCATAGAAAGAACTATTCTTTTCCTAAGAAACCTGGATAGGGATATTGTTGTCCAAAGGCTGACGGGCAGGGCGCCTGAAAAACGCACATTGTTTTGCAACTTCGGCAGAAGCTGGCGTTCCATAGTGGATGAAATTGTGCAGAAAATGAACAACAGGGGGGTTGAACAGGGCGATTTGCGGTGAGACATGGAGTTTTTCAGATGGAGACGATATCGGACAGGCGCCTTATGTATTTCGCCCCCGCCGCCACCGCAAAGCCCAGGACAATATCCTTGATCAGATAGGGAACCATTGAGAAAATAGTTGCAGTCAGTGTAGTGTCACCGTTTCCAAGATAAAATCTCAGTATTAAGTACATATGCAAAATGCCGACAAGATAAGCCGCGGACAAGCCTGAAAAATATGAAAACAGGATTTTCCGGGGTCCCCTAAGGGTTTTATTGTTATAGATGATTCCCGACAGATAGGCCCCCGGTATGAAACCCAATATGAATCCGAATGAGGGTTGAAGCAGGTATCCCGGACCTCCGCCGGAAGCGAAAACAGGAAGTCCCGACAGCCCGAGCAACATATAGACGGCCGCTGCCGCACAGCCTGCCGAAGGTCCGATTATCATTCCGCCGATCAAAGCGAAGAACATCTGAAAAGTGACGCTTAGAAAAGGCAGGGGTATCCTTATGAAAGCGCCGGCTGTTATAAGTGCCGTGAAAACGCCTGTGAAAACCAGTTTTTTTGTATTCATATTCATCCTCCCGGAAATATTAACACTTGGGGGTGAGGCTGTCAACATTTAAAATAATAATGGTTGACGGAGGTGCATGTGCACATTTTCTTACAAAATCATATGAGGGCCGGGTTGTAAATAACAGCCGATTATTGGATAATGGTATTGTATGTTCGGTTAATTTACCCGGAAAATATTGTTTCGGAGGTCGTTATGTCTTTAGGATCATATGTTTATAAGAAAATTGACGCGGTTTTTGCAAGGGCGGCGTCGGAGGACCGGGAAACCCTATACGAATATGAGGTCTACGACATATTGGAAAGCGCAGGCCTGGACGTGCCGCATTATGTATTCATCAGGGAACCGGAGGAGGCAACCGAGGAGATACTGATGCAGTTCGGAGACAGGCTGGTTATAAAAATCGTCTCTTCGGAAATAGCGCATAAACAGAAACTCGGAGGCGTGAAGGTCGTCAACAACAGTGAAACGCTTTTTGTGCAGTATGTCCTGAACCGTATGAAGGAACAGGTCCTTTCCAATTTCAACGAAAATGAAAAACCCTGCATCGAAGGGTTCCTTCTGGTGGAATACGTGGAATTCACACAAAGTCTCGGGAATGAACTGCTGATAGGGGTTAAGGAGGACGAGGCGTTCGGCCCCGTGGTAACCCTTAGCAAAGGAGGGGACGATGCGGAATTCTTTGCAAAATATTACGACCCCGCAAATCTTTTCCTCCCATATCTGACCCCCGGAGAGGCCGACAGGCTTGCCGGTTCATTGAAAATCATCAACAAATTCAACGAAACCGGACATCCCGAATACAGGGACCGCATAGCCAAAGTCGCTGAAATAGTGAGCATACTGGCCTACAGGTATTCCGATGTTTCCGATGCAAGGGTCGGGTACCATATCCTGAACCTGGACGTAAACCCCTTCGTATTTGCAAACAACGGTAAATTCACAGCAGTGGACGGATATCTGACATTTGAAAAATCCGAATATAAGGCGAAGCTGAAAGCCGATATTTCCAATATCCATGCGTTCTACAAGCCTGATGGCATTGCTGTTGTTGGGGTTTCGAGGGATGTTAACAAATACAGCATGGGCAGGGAAATCGCCACCCTGCTCCACGAACTGGGAAGAAAGGATTTGTATTTCTTAAATCTCAGGGCGGGAAGCACTGTCATAGGCGGCAGGGAATATGAGATGTATCAGAGTTTCGAGGAACTGCCGCAGGAGGTCGACCTGGCCGTATATGCGGCACCTGCTGCATCAGCTCCGGCTTTTTTGAAAAACCTGGGCGATAAAAAACCGAAGGCCATCGTCATGATTCCCGGAATCCCCGCCGACATAGGGTATGACGCCTTCGCCGAAATGCTGGATGAGGCAAAGCCCGAAGGGATAAGGATAATCGGTCCGAACTGCATGGGGGTGTATTACGGTTCCGGTCTGAGGGGGAAAAGCGTGAACACGCTTTTTATCGAAGAGGAGCGGCTGAGGATCAGTTCAAATGAAAAAAGCAATGTGGCGCTGCTCACACAAAGCGGCGGCATGGCGATAACCATGATAGACAAACTGAATAACAACCCGGTTTTCAAGGCAGTCGCAAGTTTCGGGAACAAATATGATGTCAAAATAACGGATCTGCTTAAATATTTCCTGGATGACGACCTTATAAAAGTCATAGCACTCTATGTGGAGGGATTCGACAAGAGGGAGGGAAGGCTGTTCTACGACCTGGCAAGGGCGGCATGCAAACCCGTGATAGTGTATAAGGGCGGCAAGACGGAAGCAGGGGCCCAGGCTGCAAAAAGCCACACGGCGGCAATGACCGGGGACTATGAGACTTTCAGGGCGGCCTGCAGGCAGGCCGGTGTCATAATAGCGGAAGATGCAAGGGAGTTCATGGACTGCATAAAGGTGTTTTCCCTCCTTGCGGAAAAGAAACCCTCCGGCGTGAGGGTCGCGGGGGTTTTAAATGCCGGATTTGAAGCAACCATAGCTTCGGACGAGCTTGGAAGCCTGAAACCGGCAAAAGTATCTGAAAAAACGCTAAAACGCCTGAACGGGATAAACAGCCACGGGCTTGTGGACACTGCGAATTCAATAATCGATGTCACACCCATGACGGATGATGTGATGTACGGCGAATTTATCGAAGCCTTTCTCGACGATCCGGAAGTCGATGCAGTCATAGTCGGAGTGGTCCCGCATGTTGAAAACATAAAATCAACACCTGAGACCTGTACCGACGAAAACTCCCTTGCAAACATACTGGTCCGTATTTCGGACAAGTATGACAAGCCGCTGGTTGTTTCGGTGAACGGCGGCGAGTATTATGATGAATTTGTAGGGATCATGGAAAAAGGGGGAATACCCGTATATACCGACATAAGGTCGGCGGTAAGGACGCTTGAGGTGTTCATGGGGTATTTTGCCGGATAACTGACAAAGGGCAGGGGATTATATCTTCAGCAACAGGGGGGCATATGGAAGAAAAGGGAAAAATACTGGTCATAGACGATGATGAAAACATCTGCGAACTGGTGGAACTGTATCTGTTGAAAGAAGGGTTTGAGGTTATCACCGCAGAAAACGGCAGGGAGGGTATGGAGATATTCGAGAAAGAAAAACCGGACCTGGTCATACTCGATATCATGATGCCTGAAATGGACGGCTGGGAGGTCTGCAGGGCGATAAAGAAAAAATGGTCCACACCGATAATGATGCTCTCGGCAAAGGGGGAGACATTCGATAAAGTCCTGGGTCTCGAACTGGGCGCGGATGACTATGTGGTGAAACCTTTCGAACCCAAGGAACTCGTCGCACGGGTGAAAGCTGTCCTAAGAAGAAGCGGAACTCAACAGGAAGCGGAGGATGGGGAAGAGATTGTACTGCCCGACCTGGTGATCAACAAGAAAAACTACACAGTCGAAATAAAAGGCGAACCCGTTGAAATGCCTCCGAAGGAAGTCCTCCTGCTGTATCAGTTCGTGTCGAATCCGAACAAGGTTTTTACCAGGGAGACACTCCTGCACAATATCTGGGGCTATGATTTTTTCGGAGATTCCAGAACCGTCGATGTGCATATCAAAAGGCTGAGGAACAAGATAAACACGGGAAATGCCGCATGGGAATTGAAAACCATCTGGGGCATAGGCTATAAGTTCGAGGTCAGGACATGAAATCCGTTTTCTGGAAAATGTTTCTCGTTTTCACCGGAATACTGCTGTTGTCATTTGCAATAATGGCCGTTTTCTTCTATTACCAACTGGAGGAATTCGCAAGGAACAGAAAAATAGAAACCATAAATGTGACCGCTGTTGAAATCTATATGAAAATCAGCAATGCCGAAACGGATCTTACATCCATCCCCGACACATATTCGGAGCTTGCGGATAGAAACGATTTTGTTGAGAGCTTGAGGTTGTATGCGCAAAACATAAACGCGCTAATATGGGTTGTGAACGAGGATGGGAGAATCATTGCGGTTTCCGAAGAAAGGAAAAACGACGAAAAGTTTTTTGTCAGGGATTTTTACAACAGGACCGAAAGATATATGTTCGATGAAAACTTCTTCAAACCTTATTTTAAAACAAATGAAAGTGAAATGACCGCCACAAAAG
>CAZWVS010000037.1:0-13871 GCA_964636935.1 uncultured Clostridiaceae bacterium | reverse complement strand
ATTCGGCCCGCCGCGTTTAGCAAGGGGGCTACCCGATAGGCTCTTTGTGTTGACTCGATTTTTCGAATATCACGGGAAAGGACGTTGAAAATCGCATCCATTGCAGTATTCCCGCCCCTTTTTATAATTTCAATGCCCTGCTTTGCAATTATTCTGTTTTCATCCACCAAAGGCACTATGTCGGCTATGGTCCCCACGGCGGCCAGCGGAAGATATTCGGAAAAACAGTCCTTCATGCCCAAACGGATGGATAAGGCCTGTATCAATTTCAATACTACGCCCGCGCCTGACAGATATTCAAAAGGGTAACTGTTGTCTTTTCTTGTGCAGCAAAGCAGCGAGTCGGCTTCAGGCGGCTCTGCCGTTATTCTGTGATGATCCGTTATTATGACATCGACACCGGATTTCTTCAATTCATCCACTTCGTCAACGGAATTTACTCCGCAGTCGGTTGTTATTACAAGGTCCGGCTTCAGATCCATCAATTGATTCACATTCTCCGGCCCGAGACCGTACCCGTCGTTGAACCGGTCGGGTATTATGTAGTCCGCCTGCAAACCCATCTTGTTGAAAAACTTCACCAGCATGGCTGAAGAGGTGATTCCGTCTGCATCGTAATCACCGAAGACAACTATTTTTTCTTTGTTGCCCAGGGCCCCGATTATTCTTTGGACCGCCTTCTCCATCCCGTTCATTAAAAAAGGGTCGTGCATGAATTCAATACCTTCGTTTTCAATAAAACCGGGCGGCAGACCCCTCGAGGACATTATTCTTTCAAGCAGTCCCTTGTTTGTATCTTCATTATTTTCATAATCCCAAATAGAATCGAACATCTTATCTGTCCGCAATGACAGCGACAGGCGCTATTCCATCAACAAAATTCGATGCCGCGGCATATTTGCCTCCAAGCACCAGTATGCCTTCGTTGTTTATATACCCCCAGTTTGTTCCCGCTTCAAATTCGGTCTGTATCGCAGCAAGGCCTTCCGAAAAACTGTAGGCCTCTGATAAATTGACCGGTATCATGACCTCGTTCCATTTATTGATGTAGCCCCATTCGCCCTTGTATGCAGTTCCTATATAAACCGGCGCAAGGCCCTCTGAAAAAGCTTTGGCGAATCCGTATTGGAAGTCAATTGCGACATTGCCTTCATTATCGATGTATCCCCAGTCCGGAAGGTCGGTGTCGGCTGACAACTTGACTGCGGCCATCCCCTCGCTGAAATTTCTAGCATATGTATAACGCGGTTCGATCATGATTTCGCCCGTTTTATCGATATAACCGGCCAAACCCGCGCTTCCCGATCCTTGAAGGATCATCGCAAGGCCCTCTGAAAACGAACTGGCGTCCGCGAAACGCGGTTCGATGACATACTCCCCGTTTATATCGATAAACCCCCAAAGGTCTTCCAGTCCTTCTTCTGTGCTTTGGACCGCGGCCATGCCCTCGGAAAATGAGCGGGCACCTGAGAATTCCTTATCGAAAAGCTTATTGCCCTCCCTGTCTATGAAGCGCCAGACTTCCCGGCTGCCGGAAAGCTGCATCACAGGGGCCATGCCGTTTACAAAAAGTCCAACATCGTCATATTGAAAATCTATGACCACTTCATTGTCCGTATTTATAAATCCCCATTTGCCGTAATCCTCGCTGCCCGCCCTGACGGCAAGCATACCCTCGCTGTTGGGAAGGGCTCCGTGGTAATAAGGTTCTATAACCCAATTACCCTCGATATCGATGTATCCGTACAATTCCATGGGTATCTTTATGCATCCGCTGAACGCGAAAATGATCAATACCGGTAAAATCACCAATAAACCTGTTCTTAAAAAACGCTTTAACATCATATCACCTACAATAAGCAGTCCGGCCTTCTGCCGTGGCAGAACCCGTCCATATGCTTCCATTCTATATTATCCAGCCGTCCTATTTCCAGAATTTCGCTCACGAGGGAAAGTGTGAATGTCCTGAAATATGTGCTGCATGGATCCGCCTTACCGATTTCCCCTTCATGGTTTTTCCATCCCAGGTCTATATGTTTTTCATCATGTTTGCCGATGAATCCACCGTCTTTATCGAGCATGTCCATCAAAAACGGATAGAATTTCTCCACAGACTGCTTCACTTCCCTTTCACAAATCCCATACTGCCTGCTCAATGTCACAACGGTGTCTATAACATCCATGTCCCCGCAGCATCCCATGTTTTGATAGCTGCTGTTGCCGCTTTGCAGAGTCAGTGAGCTTTTTATCATTTTTTCCGGATCGGGGACTTCCCTCTGGAACATCCAGTATACCATGAGGGTGTGGTACCCTCCGAACTGGCTTTTATACAGGTCGGGGTTGTTTTTTATATTCCACCAGCCGGTTTCGCCGTCGACATTCCGGTCGTGCCAGTCGAAAAAGGCGTC
This sequence comes from uncultured Clostridiaceae bacterium, assembly GCA_964636935.1. Lineage (GTDB taxonomy): Bacteria > Bacillota > Clostridia > DUPQ01 > DUPQ01 > JAFGQE01. The sequence goes on along the minus strand of CAZWVS010000037.1, from coordinate 11,463 downwards.
CATTGCATTCAGGTTTTTCGTATCATTGGTGACAATGTAGTCGTTTCCCATCAGGCAGCCCATGTCATAAGTCCAGTTGCCCGTTTTCCACGGTTCATGCCAAGGCAGTTTTTCAATCCATTCAATCATCTTCCCGGTGTTTTTAAACTCGTCGATGCATTTGAAAGGATGCAGGGGTTTGGCCCCCAGGACATGCAACGCCCCGGCTGCAAAAGTCGCGCCGTGCCAATATATGTCCCGCGCATGATGAATCGGGCCGGCAGGCGCATTGGATTCGTCCACGGGCTCTTTGAAAAAACCGGTTTCCGGATCCTGCCCTTTTTGCAAATAATCGATCCATTGCAGCCGTTGCTTTTCGTCGATATCCCGCAAAAGCCCCGTTAGCGAAAGACATAGGGCGGCATATCCGCTCGACCAATATGTGAAAACGCCGCCGGGGGCAAACGAGTAGCGTCCGAACCCCGCAGTCTTTAATCTTCTTTTTTCAAAAAAATGCTGAATACCTTCAAGGAATTCTTTCTCATCCGGCTGTTCGAATTTCATGGTTCAATCTCTCCGTTCAATGATCGGTGTGCATCATAATTTTTCTTCATCGATTTTTATAGCCAGTTCCCCCAGCTGTTTGGTGTCGACTTCCGAAGGCGCTTCCGTCAACGGGCAAGAGGAGTTTTGTATTTTCGGGAAAGCTATGACATCCCTTATGCTTCTCTCCCCTGCCAGCAGCATCACCAGTCGGTCGAGTCCGAAGGCTATTCCACCGTGGGGGGGCACACCGTATGCGAATGCATCCAACAGGAACCCGAATCTTTTTTTCGCGTCCTCTTCGGTAAAACCCAAAAGGCCGAATATCTTCTCCTGTATGTTTCTACTGTGTATCCTTATGCTTCCCCCGCCGAGTTCAACCCCGTTCAAAATCAGGTCATAGGCCTTCGCCCTGACTTTTCCCGGATCCGTGTCCAGCTTTTCTATGTCCTCATCCATTGGCGCAGTGAACGGATGATGGGTCGAAGTCCATCTTTTTTCATCTTCATCATACTCAAGCAGCGGGAAATGGGTGACCCACGTGAATCGGAATTCACCGTTGTCTTTCAACAGTTCGAGTTTTTTGGCAAGTTCAAGCCTGAGCGCCCCAAGGGAATTGAATACTATCTTATTTGTATCGGCTACGAAACAAATAAGGTCGCCCGGTTTTGCACAGGTTTTTTCAATAATGGAATCAACCTCGTCCTGCGACAGGAATTTGGTTATGGCTGATTTCAAGCCGTCTTCCTCCACAGCTATCCAAGCCATGCCTTTGGCGCCGAAGCCTTTTACAAATTCAACAATCGCATCGATTTCCCTTCTGCTGAATTTTTCTGCACAACCGACGGCATTTATCGCCCTGACGCTTCCTCCGTTTGCAATTGCCCCGGAAAACACCTTGAACCCGCTGTTCTTCAATATGCCGGATAAATCAACCAGCTCCAGTCCGAAACGCACATCAGGCTTGTCTGAACCGTAGCGCGCCATTGCCTCGTCATAGGTTATCTTTTCAATGGGTAGCGTGACGTCTACACCCTTTATCTCCTTCATCAGCCTTTGTATGAACTGTTCGTTGATATTCATCACATCGTCTTCCTCGACAAACGACATTTCCATGTCTATCTGTGTGAATTCAGGCTGTCTGTCAGCCCTCAGGTCTTCATCCCTGAAGCATCTTGCAATCTGCATGTATCTGTCGAATCCCGAAACCATCAACAGCTGTTTGAATATCTGCGGCGACTGGGGAAGGGCGAAAAACCTGCCCTTGTTGACCCGGCTGGGAACCAGATAGTCCCTTGCCCCTTCAGGCGTGCTTTTTGTCATTATGGGTGTGGCGATGTCCAAAAAGCCTTTTTCCGCAAAGAAATCCCTGGCGAGCTTTTCCGTATTATGCCTCAAAATAAAGTTGTCCCTCAGCTTTTTCCTTCTAAGGTCGAGGTATCTGTATTTTAAACGCATCAATTCATTTGTCTTGCTGTCGTCTTTCATATCTATGGGAGGGGTGTCCGCTTTCGACAGGATCCTCAGCTCGTCGGCCTGAACCTCTATATAACCGGTTTTCAAAGACGGATTCACCGTTTCCCGCCCCCTTTTTACGATTCTTCCGCTTACAGCCACAACGAATTCACTTCTAAGCTGCTCGGCCTTTTCAAAATTCCCGGTGTTGAGCTCACTTCTGAAAACCACCTGCATGATGCCGCTTACATCGCGCAGATCCAGAAAAATAACCCCGCCGAGATTCCTTACAGTATCGACCCAGCCCATCAGATTGACTTCCCTGCCGATGTCATCTTCGGAAAACTCAGTACATCTTCCGCTTCTTTTCATGCCCGCCAACAATTCCGACATATCATCCTCCTAAACTTTTTGTTCCAATATTCTATTATATATTGAATCAAGACTTACTTCTTTTTTCTCTCCCGTTTCCATTATGGTTATGACAGCCTTGTTCTGCTTGATTTCATCATCACCCATTACCACCGAATATTTTGCATTTTTCCTGTCGGCGTCCTTCATCTGCGCCCTGACACTCCTGTCAAGTAGGTCCATCTCGGTATATATGCCCGCTTTTCTCAGCGCATATGAAAGTTTTCTCGCATATGCATAGGCCTTATCACCGATCGTAACAAAATATATTTCCGGTTTTAAAGGCTCGAAGTTCTTCATCCCGGAGCTTTCGAGCGCAAGCATGAGCCTTTCCGTCCCCATTGAGAAACCTATGCCCGGAACATCCGTCCCCCCCAGGTTCTCCACAAGACCGTCATATCTGCCGCCTGCGCACACGGTGTTTTGAGCCCCTACTTTATCGGATATGAATTCGAACACGGTTTTTGTATAGTAGTCAAGCCCCCTGACTATTTTCTTGTTCACCGTATATTTGATATCCAGACTGCCAAGCCCGTCTTTAACAGCTGCGAAATGGCTTGCGCATTCGTCGCAAAGGTAATCGGCCATCAACGGGGCGTCTTTTGACACCTCTATGCATTTTTCCTCTTTGCAGTCCAGGAGACGCATGGGATTTCTTTCATATCTGACAGCGCAGTCTTCGCACATGGAATCTATCTTGTCTTTGTAATATTCTTTCAATCTTTCATTGTATTTGCTTCTGCATTTGTTGCAGCCGATGCTGTTTATCTCCAATGAAAGGCCCTTAAGCCCCAGCTTTTCGAAATAATTGTCCAAAAGGGCTATCAATTCAACTTCCGCATGCGGTGATTTTGCGCCGAAGAGCTCCACTCCCATCTGGTTGAACTCCCTATACCTTCCCTTTTGCACATTCTCATACCTATATGCCGTTATGATGTAGAACAGTTTCACCGGCTGGGGGAAGGAATTCATTCCGTTTTCAATATAGCTTCTCACCACGCCTGCGGTTCCTTCCGGTCTCAATGTGAGCGACCTGCCGCCTTTGTCGTTGAATGTGTACATTTCTTTTTGCACTATGTCGGTGCCGTCGCCAACACCCCTGTTGAACAATTCGGTATATTCAAATACGGGAATCCTTATTTCGCCATAACCGGCATTGGAACAGGTTTCGCAAAACAGGTTTTCCAGATATCTCCATTTCATCGCCTCTTCGGGCAATATGTCCTTTGTCCCTTTTGGCATTGATATTTTCATTTTTCCTCCCTCCGGCCTGACGGCCGTTTCAAAACATGTCTGTACACAGCAATAAAAAACCGCCTCCTACAGATATAAACTGCAAGGGACGGGATTAACCCGCGGTGCCACCCTTGTTGACACATTTTGAGTCCACTCATATCCTTAACGCGGAATACGTGCAACCCTACTGAATTCAAGCCGCCTGCTCGGAAGCGTCGCCCGTCAGCCGTCTGCTTCGGGAAGCTCTCAGTCGCGGCTTTCCCTTCCTGTATGCAAATAAGGCTGCGGATCTTCGTCATCGCTTTGCATTCATTCTAATTATACCCCGCTTCTTTGTCAAGTTTGCAAACAATCAACCATATGCTCCGGGCAAACGGTCAACCAAACGCCTCGGGCATATGGTTGACTAAAAACCCCGGAGCGGATTTTTGTTTTTCTTGTCAACAAAGTGTGTTTTTGTTATATTGTTCTAAGATTGAAGGCGGTAACGGAATGGACATTGCTTTTTTAGTTGATTTAGCCATAATACTTCTAAGCACCAAGGCCCTTGGTGTTGTCACCAGAAGATTTCAGCTTCCACAGGTCGTCGGGGCGCTGCTTGCGGGACTGATTCTCGGTCCTGCCATTCTCGGAATTATACACGAAACGGGTCTCATAAGCGATATTGCTGAATTGGGTGTCATAGTCATAATGTTCTGCGCCGGAACTGAAGTGGATTTGAATGAATTGAAAAAGGCGGGCAAGGTCTCGGTCGTTGTGGCCTTATTTGGCGTTATTGTGCCTCTTGCAGGAGGCTTTTTAGTCGCTTCGGCTTTCAACCTTTCCTTGCGGCCTCTTCTTGAAAACATATTCATCGGGGTCATATTGACAGCCACGAGTGTAAGCATAACGGTTGAAACCCTGCAGGAAATGGGCAAACTGAAATCCCGCGCGGGGACCGTTATCCTCGGCGCTGCAATACTTGACGATGTGCTGGGCCTGATTATCCTGACATTTATTATGGGAATCAGGGACGGGGGCGGAGGTTCCGTCGGTTTCGTTTTATTGAAAATAGTTCTTTTCTTCGTTGTAGCCGTAATTGTCGGGATACCATTTAACAAATTGTTCAACAGCTACAGTAAAGTGCACAAAAAGAAACGGCGCTTTCCCATTTTTGCATTCGCCTTTTGTTTGTTTCTCGCTTTTCTCGGTGAAAGATATTTCGGGGTTGCGGATATTGCCGGAGCTTTCATAGCGGGCCTGATTATTTCCAGGACCGTTCACAGCGGTTATATACACAGAAGATTCGAAATACTTTCCTATATGTTCCTGACTCCGGTTTTTTTCGCTTCAATCGGCATCAGCATTGAAATAGAATCCTTCAGTCTGGCCCTCCTGTGGTTGTCCCTGGCCATAACGGGGGTGGCGATATTCAGCAAGGTTGCCGGGTGTTATCTGGGAGCCAAAATAACCGGAGAGAATTCCCATGAAGCTTTAAAAATAGGCGTCGGGATGGTTGCGCGCAGCGAAGTCGCACTGATAGTGACAAACAAAGGTGTTTCAGCAGGCATAATCCCCTCTTCATATTTTGCCCCCATAGCCATCATGGTTATTATAACTTCCATTTTAACACCCATACTCTTAAAACTTGTATTTACAAGAAAAGGTTCAAGCTCCGAAAATGAAGGGGGGTTGTATGCAAACCATGCTTCCAGTTAAAAATTTAAGACTCTCCATACTTTATCTTTCAATCGCTTTTTTCATAATTCTTGTTCTTAATGTTTCCGTTTTCGTCATTAAAACCAATATCGAAGCCAAGAATAATGAATTGAACGCCGAAGCATTCCTGGAACATATGGAATCAGGTGATTTTGATAGCGCACAAGCATTATGGCCTAATGTCTACACAACAATGAAACACGACAATGATTTTCTGGATTCATTTTCCGAAGCGCTTTCGGATGCATACGATGAATACTATGCCGCAGAATATAAAGAAAGATCCGATGTGGCGCAACTATATGAAATATGCCGTGTTTATAATTCATTTGTCGATGAAAAGAGTTTTAATGACACAGCTTCGGGAATCTATGGGGATTATTTGGAAGAAAGAATCGATTATGACACATTTGTCCCGGCAATCAACGATTTCTATTTTTTCACCCGATACGAATCGGTTTACATATCCGGAATTATTGAAGACGGCTCAGCAATCAACACATCAAGGGTGAATTTTCAAAAAGCACTTGAGCTTTCCGATCAGGGTAATCCGTCCGAGGCGCTTGTTTTAATGAAAAAGGTTTCGCCCAAAGATTCATTATACTATCCTGTCGCCCAGGAAAAAATAGATTCACTCATACTGCAACTGTTGGAAGAAGTGAAGAATTCCAAATGATCTTTATTGCCCTTCATCTTTTTTAATACAGTAAGATTGCCATATCCCGCTTATCACCCGAAGCTTGTCACAGGCCCACAGGGGTTCATACACCTTGCTTTTGTCAGGATCTCCCGTCAATCTATGTACAACTATCCCCTTGTCAAGCATGACAAGCGCGTCGGATACCATATCTATATATTCGGCCATTTCAAGTGCGTGAAAACCGTTTTGTAGCGAATAATTGTAAAGAGGCGAATTTTTTTGGATATATGTGCAATGAATTTTCAAGCCCCAGGGTTTTATGGAATTTATAAACTTTACTGAATTTAGAAAGTCTTCTTTATTCTCACCGGGCAGTCCCGCCATCAGGTGAACAACCGTTTTAATATTCAATCTTTTAAGTTTATTAAATGATTCCATGAACAAATCGTTTCCATATCCCCTGTTGATCAATCCGGCAGTCCTTTCATTTGATGTCTGAAACCCCAGTTCCACCCAAAGGAGTGTCTCCCTGTTGAACTTTTCCAGAACCTCCAGAACACCTTCATCGAGACAGTCGGGACGGGTTGCTATCGCAATTCCCGCGACTCCGGCGCATTCTAATGCCTCGGTATATTTCCCATTAAGGATTTCAGGACGCGCATATGTGTTTGTGAAGTTTTGAAAATAGATGATATAGCCTTTATTGTCCCATTTTGCGTCCATCACCTCCCTGCCCTTTTCAAACTGTACCGAAATCGGCTCAAGGGGGTTTCCCGAAAACTCGCCTGCTCCCGCGTCTGTGCAAAACAGGCACCCTTTCCTGCCGTCCTCCCTGTTCGGGCATGTGAATCCGGCATCCACGCAAACCTTTGCCACCCGGCCGTCGAACCTCTTTTTTAAATATTCAGATAAAATTAAAACTCCGTACATACATGCCCGCCCTACCCGTCAACCTTCCGGCTCATATGCTTTTTGCTCCGTTGAACGTGAACCCGATTTCCGTTTTTCCCGAAACCCCGATATGGTCTTATATTCACTTATCAGTGTTCCGAAAAGTATCAAAACGGCCCCTGTCGCATTTATGGCTGTCAAGGTTTCGGTTTTTCCTCCGCCATCGGGTATTATCAACGCGAAAAACAATGCAAACAGCGGTTCCATGGTGAATATAAGGGCGGTGGCTGCGGGAGTCGTGTCCTTTTGCACAAGTATCTGTGCGGAAAATGCAAAGGACGTACCGAAAAGCGATGTAATTACAAGTATCAGAACCACCTGCGGGTTTATTGTTATGGGTCCCGGATTGAATATGAGCCAAACCACGGAAACCATCAACGCGGCAGTCCATATCTGTACAATGGCAATAGCCCCCGGGTCGGCTTTTTTTGTTTTTCTGTCTATAAATATTATCTGAAGCGCAAAAGCCACTGCACAAAGCAGCGTCAGCAAATCACCGTTGTTAAAATCGAGGGTCACCGCACCTGATATCAGGAATAGTCCGGCGGCGGCCGATATGATTCCTATTGTCGTGAATTTGTTAGTTCTGCTTTTAAAGAACAAGGCAAGCAGGATGGGGACGAACACCACGCTCATGGATGTTATGAATGCCGAGTTGGAAGCGGTAGTGCTGTACAGCCCGAAAATCTGCAGCAGCATCCCCACCGCAAGAAGGGCTCCTATCACAACACCGCCCTTTATTTCACCCTTTCCGATTTTTTTATGTCTGTCAACGAAAAACAAAGAAACAAAAAAAGCGGACAAGATGAATCTTGCAGCAATATATGACAAAGCATGCATATGCTCCAGGACATTCCTCATAAGGGGGAAGCTGATTCCCCAGAATGCCGTTATAACCAATAGTATCAAATCCGCCCTGAGCTTCTTCTTCATTCTCCGCCTGCAATAAAAAAATACTTTTGATATAATATAATATGTACAGGATATATACAACCGGGAGGTTTTTTATGAAAATCATATATCACGGCCACTCTTTTTTGGAAATAATCACAGATGTGAATGTTTTGATCGATCCCTATGCCACTTCAAATCCTTTGTGTGATAAACCGGCATCGGATTTCACACCGGATGCCATATTCCTAACCCACGGCCATACCGACCATCTGGAAGACGCACAATCCATATCCAAACGCACGGGATGTCCCGGTTATGCCGTTGCCGAGCTTGCAAGATGGCTTTCGGCGAAAAAAGTCAATGCCTTGAGTTTCAACCTGGGGGGCACGATTCATTTTGGCGATTTAAGTGTTACTGCAATTCAGGCTCTTCATTCATCTTCCACGCCTGACGGAGGATACGGCGGTGTGGCTTGCGGTTTCGTAGTTGGAAACGGCGAAAAAACAATCTATCACGCGGGAGACACTTCCTTCTTTTCCGATATGAAGCTTATAAGCGATGACTTTGATCTCGATGCGGCGTTCCTTCCCATCGGCGGTCACTATACAATGGATGTGGAAAATGCGGTAAAGGCCGCAAAGCTTCTCTCCCCCGCCATAGCCGTCCCGATACATTACAACACATTTTCGGCTATAAGGACTGATCCGGAGCTTTTTTGCAAATTGCTGCGGCAAAACGACATACGATGCGATATTTTAGAACCGGGTTCTTCAATCCGAATTTAATAATTCAACCCGTTATATAATGCGGAAAATAATGTACAGGGATTAACCGCTCCTTGTGTTATAATCCTTTTATGAAAAAAAATACTGCTGATTTTAATAAGATCGAAGGCGGCGTCACAGCTTCAAGGGGATTTTCGGCAGCGGGAGTCGCATCCGGCATAAAGAAGGACGGCTCAGAGGATATAGCGTTGATTTTTTCCAAATCCCCCTGTTCGGCGGCGGGCGTCTTCACTAAAAACAAAGTCACCGGCCATTCACTGGAATTGTGCAGGGACAACCTTTGCGACGGAAAAGCCAGGTGTGTCCTTATAAACAGCGGCAACGCCAATGCATGCATCGGCCCCTCGGGCTATGGAGACGCTCGCTCCATGGCGGCGGAATGTTCCGCTCTTCTAAATATCGAACCCGGCGAGGTCCTTACCGGTTCCACGGGCGTCATAGGCGTGCCCCTTCCCTTGAACAAAGTTTTTGAAGGTATCGGCAAAGCGGTTGAATCCCTTTCGCCGGATGGCGGTTCAAATGCCGCAAAAGCCATCATGACCACCGATACGTTCCCCAAGGAATCCGCGCTTGAAGTCGCAGGTTTCCCAAAAACCTTCAGGATCGGCGGGATGGCAAAAGGCTCCGGCATGATACATCCCGATATGGCAACCATGATAGGCGTTATAACATCGGACGCGGACCTATCCCCCGCTCTATTGAAAAAGGCGTTGTCTTATGCGGTCGACCGTTCGTTCAACCGCATAACCGTAGACGGGGACACCAGCGTCTGCGACAAAGTTCTTCTGTTGGTGAACGGAACTTCCGGATTTCGCATCACAAGCGAAGATTCAGACGAGTACAACGCTTTTCGCGACGCCTTGTGTGAAATATCGATATTTTTGTCAAAAGCAATCGCTTCCGACGGCGAGGGCGCCACGAAACTCATCGAGATAAATGTCGTTAACGCAGCCACAAAGGCCGACGCCCTGCTTGCGGCAAAAGCAATAGCCAACTCCCCTCTTGTAAAAACAGCTTTTTACGGCGAGGATGCAAACTGGGGTAGAATCCTTACAGCCGCAGGCTATTCCGGAGCAAATTTCAAGCCTGAAAACACATCTGTGTCAATAGGGGGATTGACGCTTTATGAAAAAGGCAGGGCTCTTCAATTCGACGAGCAGGAAGCTCTTGCCGTACTTAAAAGAAAAAACATCCGTGTATTTGTCGATTTCAACAACGGCGAAAGCTGTGAAAAAGTGTGGACTTGCGACCTGTCCCACGGTTACATCGACATCAACGCGCATTACAGGACTTAGGAGGACGATTTGATTTACAAAAAATATGGAAAAACCGGGAAAGACGTTTCGGTTATCGGTTTTGGAGGGATGCGTTTCCCCAAAAAGGAAAACGGTTACGACATGGACTATTGTGTGGAAATGGTTCGGGAAGCCAACAGGCTCGGAATCAATTATTTCGACACCGCCCCTTTCTACAACGACGACATGAGTGAAAAAATATTCGGCGAGGCTTTCAAAGATATGCCGGATGATTTCCATGTCTCCACAAAATGTGCATCTTCGGATGCCAAGGAGCTCCGCCACAGCCTGGAACGCTCCCTCAAAAGACTGAATGTGGAAAAAATAAATTTCTTTCACATCTGGTGCGTCCTGGATATGGACGACTATGCAAAGAGAATGAAGCCCGGCGGCCCTTACGAAGAGCTTATAAAAGCAAAAGAAGAGGGTCTTGTCGAACACATATGCGTTTCAACACACTGCACCGGTGATGAAATAGCACAAATAGCAGATGAGAATAAATTCGAAGGCATAACCCTCGGATATAACGCCATAAACTACAAATTCAGGCAACCCGGAATAAAAGCCGCTTATGAAAACAACATAGCCGTGGTGACCATGAACCCCCTTGGCGGAGGCCTTATTCCGGAAAACAAGGATTATTTTTCATATCTGGCCGATGAAGATGTGACCGACCCGGTTCGGGCGGCCATCAGGTTCAACGCTTCCCACAAGGAAATAACCGTGGTTCTTACCGGGATGGATTCAATTGAACACATTCGCTACAATGCCGCACATTTTGACATATCCGAAGACTATGTCGATAAAATCAAAAACACGGCGGACTCCCTTACGGGAAGCGAATTGAACAAATTGTGCACAGGGTGCAGGTACTGCGAGCATTGCCCGCAGGAAATACCCGTGTCCAAATTCATGCTTTCATATAATAAGCGCATACTGAAGAATGATGAAAACGTAAAATCGACGCTAAAGAACCATTGGAGGATTTCGCCGGATTTAATTGAAAAATGCACGCAATGCGGAATTTGTGAAAGCAAATGCACCCAGCATCTTCCCATAATCGAAAGACTGCGGCAGATCACCGCCATGTACGAATAACCGGGAATTGCTTTAACATGAATTTAACAACCCCCTAATGCCTCCTTAACATGCGGCAATTACTGTTTAGTTGTAAAAAGATATTGGAGGATTGTTGATGACAAACTAAAAAAGCCCATTGAATCGAGCGGGGCCATGCCGCTTGACATATGTTCGCCGTTGACAGAACTTAAATTGAGCCATGGGGAATACGGGACCGCATTTGTACTTTTGAAGCCGGCCATGGCGATAAAAATGCTTCCCTCCCCCTCTTCCAAAGGCCGGTTGAAATCTGCAGGCGGTCACATCCGGATCAACAAAGCGGAAACAGAGGCCCTTAATCGATTTTACGGCGATTGTCGCGTTTTAGCACATCTCACCCCTTACACGGGGGAAAACGGCGTCAAGGTCCCCATAGGCTCTTCAGGATACGGCAAATGCGCTGTCCCGGAGCCCTCAGACGTCGGACCGGCTTGATTACACCGGTTGCACTATAAAC
>CAZWVS010000036.1:0-14170 GCA_964636935.1 uncultured Clostridiaceae bacterium | reverse complement strand
GTTGAAACTTATCATCCCGTTGCTCTAGGAAGCAATTGATTTTAAAAAAGCCTTTTTCCCTATTTGGAAAGCGGCTTTTTTCATATGTCCGGCAACACATTCCTTTTTAATGTGAGCCAAAATCCAAACAGGGTATATAATGTAAAAGTGATGCCGGACAGGTCATTTCTTGAGAATACCGGCGCTTTTGGATTCAAAGGAGGTTTGCAAATGCATCAGCATGAGGGGTACAGCCATGACGCACAGAAAGATTCAGGCCGCAGGAACATAGGTTTCGCATTCGTTTTGAACGCTTTTTTCGTCCTCGTTGAAATAGCCGGCGGCATAATAACGGGCAGCATTGCCATAATTTCCGACGCCGTTCACGATCTGGGCGACAGCATGGCTCTGGGGCTTTCCTGGATTCTGGAAAAACGTTCGGGGAAAAAGGGGAACTACACTTACACATACGGTTACAGGAGATTATCCCTGATGGGGGCTCTTTTCAACTCGCTGGTTCTGCTTATCGGTTCTGTCATCATAGTGATTCACGCCGTTCCGGCCTTGTTCAACCCCGGGGCTCCCGATGCGCGCGGAATGATTGTTTTTTCGCTGTTCGGTATATTGATAAACGGGTTTGCGGTACTAAAATTAAGGGGTGGTAAAGGTCTTGCCGAAAAAGCGGTTAGACTCCATCTGCTCGAAGATGTGCTGGGCTGGGCCGCTGTTCTTGTTGTAAGTGTTATCATGCTGTTTGCATATGTCCCGGTGCTGGACCCTATCCTATCGCTGTTGATCACCGTGTTCATACTTAAAAACGTATATCGCAACCTTGTGCAGATAATAAAAATACTCCTTCAGGCCGTCCCCGATGGTTACGACATTGATCAAATTAAAAAAACACTTATTGAAAGACATCCGGTTATAACCGACCTTCACGGCATAAAACTGTGGACCCTGGACGGGGAGACCAACATCATGACATTCCACATGTGTATCAAGAACAGTCCCGATATAAAGGAAATAGTCGACATAAAAAGAAATGTAAAGCAAACTCTTATGGAACTTGGCATAGAAGATGTTACAATTGAAATAGAGAATTTAGACAATTGTTCAAATAATCCTCAAAGTGATTCGGGAACCTTTATTTAAAGGGAATATGGGGAAGCGTTAAAATCAAGGGATGCAAGGGGTGGAAATGAAGGCGATTTTCAAAAACAAACCCGGAAAAGGCAATATAGCAGTCGAGAAAACCGATATTCCGGAAATATCAAAAGACGAAGTTTTAATAAAAATGAAAAAAGCGGGGGTCTGCGGTACCGACTACCACATATACAAATGGGACGAGTGGTCGGAAAAAAGGATATCACCCCCTTTGATTCTCGGCCACGAGCTTGCCGGGACAATTGAAAAACTCGGAACTTCCGTGAAGGGTTTACATATAGGCCAGCGGGTCTCCGCCGAAGGGCATATTGTCTGCGGAAAATGCAAGTCGTGTCTGGACGGGAACTACCATATATGCGACAACGTCAGTATCATAGGTGTCGACCGCGCAGGCTGTTTCGCCCAATATATATCGATGCCGGCATCCAACATATGGCCGCTTGGGGACTATATATCGGACAGGCACGCCGCTATTATGGACCCTCTGGGGAACGCCATGCACACCGTTTCCGTGCAGCCCGTGGAAGGGCGGAACGTCTTCATATCGGGGGCGGGGTCCATCGGCCTCTTTGCAACGGCCATTGCACGCAGGACCGGCGCCGATAGGATAATGGTCAGCGAACCCAACGCTTATAAAAGGAGCATTGCTGAGAAAATAGGCGCGGACATAACAATAAACCCCCTTGAAGAAGGAACAACTTCAAAAATCAGAAGGTATTTCAATGGCCACGGTCCCGATGTGGTCCTTGAAATGAGCGGGGCCGTTCCCGCGATAGCCCTGGCTTTCGATGTCATCGCCAAAGGCGGCGACATGGCCATGCTGGGTCTTCCTTCTTCAGATATAACACTGGATATAAACAACACGGTTATATTCAAGGGGCTGTCGGTGCGCGGTGTTTCCGGACGCCGGATGTATGAAACTTGGGAACAGTGTGACGATTTCCTGAAAAACCACGCATCTTCGGTCGAACCGGTCATAACACATGAGATTTCCATGGACGAGGTCAACCGGGGATTTGAAATGATGGAAAAAAACGAGGCGATAAAGGTCATACTCGACATACCGGATAAGGCGTGAATCGGATTTGATATGATTTGTGAACATGCACATGCGAAAATAAATCTCGGGCTTGCGGTTCTTGGAAAAAGAAGCGACGGCTATCATGACATCGATACCGTTATGCAAAGCATTTCATTATTCGATGTCATCCACCTGGAAAAATCAAACAAACTGGAAGTTTATTGCACGGACCCCTCAATTCCTTCCGATGGACAAAACACCGCATATAAGGCGGCGGAGGTTTTTTTTGAGGCTGCGGCCGGCGGTTTGAATGAGCGGGTTTGTATAAAAATCGAAAAAAGCATACCGCAAAAAGCTGGTCTGGGCGGCGGAAGCAGTGATGCGGCAGCCGTTCTAAGGGGTCTTAACAGGCTGTATGGTACTGATTTTGGCACAGACAAATTGAGAGAATTGGGATTGAAGGTGGGATCAGACGTGCCGTTTGCCATAACCGGAGGGACAAGCCGGGCGGAGGGGAGAGGCGATGTTTTGGAACCGCTTGATGATTTCGGCGGGGTTGCAATTGTTCTTGTCATGCCCGACGACATCGTTGAAACCGCCTGGGCATATTCGCTTTTTAAAGAGGGTCGGTTCAAGGGGAACCCCGATATGGACGGGATGGTCGAAGCGATTGAAAAAAGGGATTTAAAAAGCTTGGCCTGGAAATTGGGTAATGCTTTTGAAAAAGAGATACTCCCCCGCAAGCCTTCGATTGCAAAGACAAAGCATGATATACTTTCAACCGGGGCGGTCGCATCGTCCATGACAGGCAGCGGGGCCGCGGTGTTCGGGATTTACGAAAATCATGCAAAGGCCGCATCGGCCGGTGAATCGCTGGAAGGCGATTACAATGTATTTGTTTGTGAGACGATAGGAGAAGTTGTTTGAGAATCACATGTGGCACGGATATTGTTGAAATAAAAAGGATCAGGAATGCTGTGGAAAAATCCCCCTCTTTTACAGACAGGATTTTCACTTCCGCCGAATTGAATTACTGCAACTAGAAAAAAGCGGGTCGTTTCCAAAGCCTGGCCGCGCGTTTTGCCGCAAAGGAAGCGGTGGCGAAGGCGCTCGGAACCGGTTTCGGAGAAAGCGCAGCCCACAATGAAATCGAGATAAGAAACGACGAAGCGGGCAAACCCGTGGTGGGCCTTTTCGGGAAAACACTTGAAACCTTCCTTGAACTCGGCGGCGAGAAAATTGAAATAAGCCTTTCCCACGGGAAGGACTACGCCGTGGCGTTCGCGGTCATGACACATTCGGAGGAAACAAATGAGTGAGATAACATTCTATCATTGTGCGGACATACATCTGGACACCCCTTTTTCGACTTTGCTGTCGAAGCCGGGACTTAGCACATTGAGAAGGAAAAGCCTGTTCGACACATTTTCCGCCCTTATGGGAAAAGCCCGCATGCAAAATCCGGATTTCATATTCATAGCAGGAGACCTGTTTGAGCATGAATACTCCGGGCTCAAAACAATCTCAGCCGTAAACGGCCTTTTTAAAACCATACCGGAAACCGAAGTTGTGATGATAGCCGGCAACCACGACCCCGAAGCCTCAAACTCCCCTTACAAAAGCTACAAATGGAGCAGCAATGTTCATTTTATCGGCGACGATGAAAAAAGCGTTTATTTTCATGATAAGAACACCGAAATATTCGGTCTTGGCTGGAGCCCGGGCACGGACGCCGATCGACGGGTTGATGCAATGAAAACGGATCCGGGAAGAATGAACATACTTCTTTTTCATGGTGATGTGGACATTGATATAGACGGAAGCGGCTATAACACGGTTTCCTCCGGTTTTCTCGCGTCAAAACATTTTGATTATGTCGCCGCCGGTCACAACCATAAAACAAGAACATACCGGGACGGACTGATTTTCAATCCGGGAAGCCTTGAACCCCTTGGTTTCGACGAGCCAGGCGAACACGGGTACTTCGATGTAAGACTTTCCAAAGGCAGCCCCGCGGACGTGTCGTTTGTAAAAGCGTCACCGGTGGAATACAGGACGGAGCATGTCGACATCACCGACCTGCGGTCTGATGAGGAAGTCGTCGGCAGGATAGAATCCGTCATATCGGAAACAAGCCATTTGTATAAAATAGTGCTCACCGGAAGGAAAAGCATCGACTATGCGCCCAACGTCCCCGTGATAAACGGACAGTTGAGCGATTGTGCCCTTTTTGTAAAGGTTCATGATAAATCCGGTGTCCGGCCGGACACGGACCGTTTGAAACTAATGAAAGGGCTGAAAGGCACTTATGTCAAGATAATGATGGAAAAAATTGAAAACGCCTCCGAAGAGGAAAGAAAGACACTGGAAAAAGCGCTTTATTATGGCATTGAGGCTATAGAAAACAAAAACATAGAGCTATCCGGAGGTGATCTCGGATGAAAATCAAAAAAATGAGCATCAACGGATTCGGCCGCTTCATAAACACCGAGATATCGGTAAGCGACGGATTGAATTTGATTTACGGTGAAAACGAAGCCGGGAAATCCACTCTTCAATCTTTTATTAAAGCTATGCTTTTCGGTTTTCCCAGCCAGAGGACGGACGGCGAAGGGAGGCTGCCCGAATCTAAAAAATATGAGCCCTGGTACGGAACTGAATATTCAGGATCGCTGGGGGTTGTAACAGATGAAGGGCGGTTCTTAAGGGTTGAAAGGGATTTTTCAAAAAACGAATGCCGTGTTTACGATCGGAACCTGCAGGATGTGACATCGGAGTTCCCATACATAAAACGCGAAGGTCTTCAGGTGGGCGAAAAGCTGCTTAATATGGACAGGGCCTGTTTTGAAAGCAGCGCTTATATAAAGCAGGGTGGAACCATTGTTTTTCAGGACCAGCGAAGCGGGTTGTTTGAAAAACTCATGAATCTGGTTCAGACAGGCGACGAAAGCCTGTCCGCAGCCAATGCCGTTTCCGCTTTAAAAGAAGCCGCAACCTCCCTCGGGAACACCAGAACTAAAAACAGACCTTATAACCTTACGGTCGATGAGCTTGTCAAATATAAATCACTGTTGGACAGGGCCGAGGAAAAAAACAGGGATATGCTCGAGCATAAAAGCAAATTATCAACCATCGAAAGCGAACTCGCCCGGCTGGAAGCCCGGCTTGAACGGGAGGACGCCCTTGATGAAATCCGTCCCCTTCTTTTAGAAAGGGAAGCGTTGACAGATTCCGCAAATAAATATCACCAAAAATCCTCCCGTATCGAAGAACTCAAAAAAGAGGCTTCAGGTATCATGGATTCAATCGAACAGGCCGGTTTACATCCGGAAATAACGGAGGAAGCCGTTATCTCGCATTTGAGCAAGGCCGCTCTAGGGGCCGACAAGATGAAAAGCATGCCTTCCGAGGATCCCGACATAATTTACAGGAAAATTTCAGACCATAAGAAGAGGCGCAGGATTTTTTCTTCAATAGCTTACGGAGGAATAGCCGTATCCGCCGCCGCCGCCATAATTCTCCATCCCCTGCTTTTTTCACTTACAGCTGTTTTCACTGTCTTTTTGATAGCTGTTCTCATGAAAAAACCGCCCCATACCGAAAAAGAGGCTGAAGGGTATCTGGCAATCAAACGCGAATGCTCGGAAAACCTTTTCATGATCAATGCATTTATAGAATCCGCCGGGCTCGAATCAGCAGTCGATTTTAGCGATGCTGAAAGCAAGCTGAATGGGATTTTAAAAACATTAAGCCGCAATGGTGAAATGAGAAGCAAACTCGAAGTTCTTGAATCCCGGATAAGGGATATGGAGGAAAATCTTGCGGAAACACTGGGCGACTATGCGGATATAGAAATTTTGAATGCCAGAATCAAAAGGATCGACCGGACAATAATGGATTCGGGGTTCACTGAAGAGGAGCTGGCCGCCAAACCCGATGCCGGGCTTCCAGACCTTTATAACAGAAAAAGAAGTGAAGCCGGCGGGATAACCCTTTTATTGAGGGAGTACCTCCAAAGCGAAGACGAAATTGCCGAAATTGTTGAAAAAGTGGAGTTTTACACCAAAAGGCTCGAAGCAATCGAACTTGAAAAAAATGCATTGCTGGCCGCCGCCGACACAATAGGCGAGGCCGCTGAAAAGCTCAAAGGCAGGATTGTTCCGGAAATAAATGAAAAAACGGGTGACATCCTAAGCGATATAACAGGCGGTAAATACGAAACCCTGGCTGCAGGGCCGGACATGTCGCTTAAGACGAAATCAAAAGAAACCGTGCGCTCAATCTGGGAATTCAGCGACGGAACCGTCGACCAGATGTACTTCGCTTTAAGGCTTGCCGTTTTGGATGTCTTTTCCGAAAAAGAAAAAGTCCCCGTGCTCGTCGACGAAGTCTTTGCCTACTATGACGAAAACCGAATAAAAAACGCCCTTGAATTTCTTTTGGAATTTTCAAAAAGCACCCAGGTCCTGCTGTTCACTTGCAAAGAGCGGGAAGTCGGCATCACCGGTGAAACCGGCGGGGCGAATATAATCAGGCTTTGATTTTTTCGATAAACTCTTTTCTGCATGAACAACTGGTTCCGTCGGGCAATATGCCCGTATCCATACATTTGTCGCAGTCGTATATTTCTTCCAGATGATTTGCGCTGAATCCGTTTTCTTTCAATTTTTCGGATACTTTCTTTTTCTTCTCCTCTATTTTGGAGAAGGCCTCTTCCCTTTTTTCCCTTCCCATTGCCAGTGAGTCGATACTCAGATCTGTTATTTCATCAAGCAGGTTTTTTATTTCTGGCACTTTTTCAAAGGCCTCCCGTCTATGTTTGCGGGTTAGCTTCTCGTTTTTTTCTTTAATAATATCGTAATGCTCTTTTATTTTCCTTTTCAACATGGAATCGTCCTGAACATCCGCCGTTTTTCCAGCTATATATGCGGCCCTGTCTTTTTCAACCTGCTCTTTCGTCCTGATGCCCTTTTTATTCCAGTCGGTGAGTATCTTGTGAAAATATTCAAGATTCGGGTTGGATATCTTTACGGCGTTTTTTAACGCAAGGTCTATCATGTCCATGTCATAACCGTAATCGTCTATCCATTTTTTTATGTATTTTTCCTCATATTCCGTAAAAGGGGCTTTTCTCTTTAATTTTCTGGCGATTTTTGACGAGATGTTTTTCATTTTTCTGTATTTCAAGAAATATTCGTCCAAATCGAAACTGTTCCTTATCCCCGCTTCGGCCCAGTTTTTTGCGACTGCGTTCACATATGAGTATTTTAGAAGTCCCCTGTCGTTGCAGTAATTGAAAAGCGAGAACATTACATCGTCTTCGAATTTATATAGGTTGAACCACATTTCTATGTTCGTATACCAGGATATGGGCATGATACCCTGGAAGAATTTCTTGTTGATGGTCGAAAGTATCGACTTTTTACCGTCGAGGTCCATTTCTCCGGGGGAAGTCCTGGGTTTGTAGAGCTTGTTGATTTCCGTGTCCTTTATATCGGCAAGCATGTAGCTTTTGCCTTTCTTTTGAAAGAGTCCCTTTTCAAGCAGTTCCTCAAATATGTGAGCAACTTCCCCCTCGCTCATTCCGAAAGTTTTGGCAAACTGCATTTCAGATATCTTTTTCCTGTTTTTCGACAGGAACATGCAGTAAATATATACTTTTACCTGAACTCCCGTGAGTTCCGGTAGATATTCACTGATAAATATATCGGGAACAGGCGTGTCTGAATATAAAAATGTTTTGGAATCTTCAAAAATATACATGTCAAATCCTATCTTTTGGTAACTGTTATTATATATAAACCAGGCTGATGAGTAAAGCGGGGAATCTTATTGTTTTTTTGATTCGGCGACACCGGTCCTTTTTTTATGAACCAACTACAGGGGGAAGTTTTTTCGCATGAACCCTATGCTCTTTACGACATTTTTTTCCTCTTCGGATAAAACAAAACCCTCGTCCATATTCATAAACATGGGCGAACAGATTTCCAGGGTTATGTTCATACCGGGTTTCTTTCCCAAAATCGCTTCAAGTATTTTTACGATTGGAAGCCGTCCCTCACCCAAAGCACAAAAGTGCACCGGCTCATTTACCGTTTCAAAAGGTGTGGCTTCGGGATAACGCTGTTTTTCACACACATCCTTCAGGTGGGTACATATTATCCTGTCTCCGAGAACCTCGACCGCTTCCAGGGGATTTTCACCCGTAAAGGCGAAATTCCCGCTGTCATAACATACCCCCAGATTGTCGGAATCTATTTCCATAAGGTCGACAAGGTTCTCCATGAATATGTCCCCATGGTTTTCAACCGCTATTTTCACACCTGCCGCTTCGGCCAGTTTAACGGATTTCTTGAGCTGTCGCTTGGCAAGGGCTGTTCTTTCACCCGCTGTCTTTTTGCTGTCAAGACAGGAACCCCCGACAAAAGTCCTCAGTATTTTCGCATCGGCCTTTTCCGCCGCCTTGATATAAGGAAAAAGCTTTTGAGGATCCGTACCCGACGCGCCCAGCTCGATATACATGTAATTTTCAATAGCGAAACGGATAATACGGTCCAGATCCTTTTCCAGGTCGATATGATACGGGTCTATATGCAGTCCGTCCAAACCGAGCTCTTTTGATTTTTTACAGTACCAGTCGATATCAACGGGGTTTTGTGGTCTGAACCGGTGTTTTCCGAAATGCATATGATAACTGTAGGTGTCAAGCGCAAGCTTCATGAAATCATCCCCATTCCATCAACACCTTTATCATTTTCCCGTCCTTTATGCCTTCTATCGCTTGAAGATAAGCCTCCTTTTCCGGCCTGATTCTCCCGCTGATCAGAAGGGAAGGGTCGATTTTCCTTTCATTATACAATTCAGCCACGGCTTTAAAACTTTGCGTCGTAACAATTCCCGGGTTGTATATTGTCGTGTTTGCATCGAACCATCTGTTCTGTCTCACTCTGATTTCATTTGTATTGTAACTGGAAAAAATCAGCACCGGCGGGGCAAGGGCGCAGGCCGTCTCCTGTCCGCGGCTGCTCCCGGAGCACTCGATTATAACATCGAATTTTTCATCCATATTTATCTTTACCGGTTTGATTGCTATATCCGTCCCGCATTTTACCGCCACATCAAGTCTTTCTTCAGACGGGTCCACGGCTGTTATCCCGCCTGCGCCATATGCTTTTAGAACCTGGATGGTGCAAAGTCCCATGGCGCCCATTCCCTGCACCATCACTTTTTTGCCTTTGTAATAATCCTTCGAAAAAGGTGTTATTGCACAATGCCATGCACATCCGTACATTTCAAGCACCGCCGCCTCGGCCGGATCCCGTTCGTACGGTCTAATTGCCGCTATGTCACGATGGTCTCTTGTTACGTGGGACCTGTGGCAGGGATCCCCGCCGTGACCGGTCATAACCACATAATCACCTTTTTTAAACCCGGTTGAACCCTTTCCGATTTCGCTCACGACGCCCACCGCTTCATGACCCGGCTCTCCCGGCTTCATCGGATAGTCGACCCCGTATCCTGTTTCATAACCGCCTTTGAAGCTTCTGAGCTCAGATGTGTTGCACAGTGAAGAGGCTATGATTTCAACCCCCACCTGTCCGGCATCCGGCTGCTTCCTGTCCTCTTCGACAAAAACAGCCTTTCCCGGTTCTTCATATAGCAATACCCTGGTCTTTTTCATGCCCGCAACCGCCTTATGCAAGTGAGAATCAATAACATCGTCCGGATTTGTGTTTCAGCCGGCTGTTCATAAAACATTGTTTTTTGATTCTTTTTTTTATTATATCACTCCCCGCCGGAGCCCGGCAGTGTCAATGTGATTTCATTTTTAATGTTTCACACAAACCCTTCGTCCGATTTATTTCACTTTCAAACGGGATTGCATAATTATTCAAGTTGACAAGTAAACAATACATATATATCATATAAATAATTTTACTGGGGAAAGCCTGACTGATAGAAGCAACTCGAACATGAATATTTATTCGGCTTTTGCAGCCTATGCTTTCTGCAAAAAGGGAGGTCATATGAAATCTTTTGTCAAATCATTCCTTGTTATAATGATTGCGGTTTCCTTGGTCGCGGGAATGAGTTCCTGCGCGGAAAAGGAAAAAGAGACCTATGAATTGAGGCTGGCCCATTTTTTCCCCGGCACCCATCCTGCCGAGGAAGTGTTTATAAAGGGCTGGATCGAAGAGGTTGAATCCGCAACCGAAGGCCGTGTGAAAATAACAAGTTATCCCGGCGGGACGCTACTTGGCGCAAACGATGTGTATAACGGCGTTGTTTCCGGAATAGCGGACATAGGCATGTCGTGCTTTTCATATACCAGGGGTCTTTTCCCTGTTTTGGAGGCCTTTGAGCTTCCGGGAGTTACCTATAAAAACTCAAAAGTGGCAAGCAAGGTAGCCTGGGAGGGCATCAAACAACTGAATCCGGAGGAAATTCAAAACACAAAACTTCTAATGGTCATAGCCACCGGCCCCGGCGATTTGTTTACGAAAGAGCCCATTGAAAAACTCGAGGACATAAAAGGTGTCGAAATCAGGGCGACGGGCCTTAGCGCGGGAACAATAGAGCTTCTTGGAGGCATACCCGTCGACATGCCCCAGTCAGACGCCTATGAAGCCCTTTCAAAGGGTATTGTCAAAGGCAACCTGTCACCCGTGGAAGTTTTAAAAGGCTGGAAACACGCCGAAGTCACAGACTATATCACACGCACCCCTTTCCTGTACAACACCTTGTTTTTCGTAACCATGAATCTTGATGTTTGGAATTCAATCCCCAAGGATCTTCAGAAAATAATCACCGATACAACGGAGGAATTCCACGAGGAAACCGGCATAGGTCTCTGGGACATGCAAAACGAAGCCGCCATGGATTATGCCGTCAATGAACAGGGCATGGAAGTAATAGACTTATCCGAAGAAGAGGCGCAGCGCTGGATCGACCTCGTAACGCCCATTCAGGACAGATATGAAGCCGACATTGAAAAACTCGGGATAGAGGAAGACGTCCTCGGGATTGTCAAGGGTCTTGCGGAACAATATAATGAGATTTATTAGGGATTGGTTCGGGAATGGTTAAAAGAGCGGAAAAACACGTTAAGGGGTTGGCTGGCATACTCAACCTGATATCCGGCGCGGCTGTGACCGCAGCCATGCTTTTAGTTGTTGCGAACGTGCTTCTAAGGGCTATATTCAAGACTCCCATACTGGGAACCTATGAATTCACCGGGTTCCTTTCCGTACTCATAATCAGTCTCGGCGTTTCATACTGTCTTTTGATAGACGGTCATATCGCTGTGGATTTCATCGTTGAGAAATTTCCAAAAGGGCTTCGCCGCGTGGTGGATATAATCATGAATGTCCTTGTTTTCGGGTTTATGGCTGTTTTCACCTGGAAGTCCTTCGAATACGCCGGAACCCTGGCCGCAAACAACCAGTTTTCACCGACAACAAGGGTTCCCATTGCGATAATAGTATATATAATGGCCTTTTGTTTCGCTGTGTTCTGCCTTGTCAGCATAATAAAAATACGTGAAGCCGTGGAAAGGGCATGGATCAAATGACACCTGAACTGTTGGGACTTCTGGGAATAGCTTTGCTTCTTGTGTTAATTGCGTTTAAAATGCCTATCTCGTTTGCCATGCTCATCGTCGGTCTTCTCGGTTTTGCCGCGTTGGTCAGGCCTTCCGCCGCATTCAGCATGGCAACAACGGAAGTCTATGCGACTTTTTCATCCTATTCGTTAAGTGTAATACCGATGTTCATATGGATGGGTTTTATTGCATATTATTCCGGAGTGGGAACAAGCCTGTATAAATTCACATACCGGATGATAGGCCACAGGCCGGGCGGACTGGCAATCGCCACCCAGGCGGCCTGCGCAATGTTCGGCGCCATATGCGGGTCCAACACCGCAACCGCCGCCACAATGGGGACGATAGCCCTGCCGGAAATGAAAAAATACGGATATGACGACTCCCTTTCCACGGCAAGCATAGCTGCCGGCGGTGCTCTGGGTGTATTGATACCGCCAAGCGTAATATTCATAATATACGGGATTTCCTCCGAGCAATCAATCGGAAAGCTTTTCATGGCCGGGATAATACCCGGGATACTTCTCACTTTTTTATATATGCTAACGATATACATACTTGTGAAAAGAAATCCCGCCCTGGGCCCTGCTGGTCCGAAATCCAACTGGAGGGAAAGGGTTTCATCTTTGGGAAACGGTCTTTTTGAAGTGATTGTAACTTTCTGCATCTCAATCGGGGGGCTGCTTTTAGGATGGTTCACCCCCACCGAGGCGGGCGCGGTCGGGGCCGCGAGCATCCTGATCATCACATTGATACGCAGACGCTTGAACTGGCAGGGTTTTAAAAGTTCGCTTATGGACACTGTCCGCACAACGGCGATGATAATGATGATGGTGGCCGGGGCCACGGTTTTCGGCAGGTTCATGGCTGTAAGCCGCCTTCCTTTCGCACTAGCCACGTGGGCAACGAATCTCAACCTTCCTCCTTTCGGTATAATGATTATAATACTTCTTATTTATCTGGTGCTCGGATGCATAATAGACGCCCTTGCATTGATTCTTTTAACAATACCCATCTTTTTCCCGGTTGCTGTAGATGTGCTTGGATATGATCCGATCTGGTTCGGTGTCGTCATAGTGCTTGTGGTCGCAATGGGCGTCATAACCCCTCCCGTCGGCATGAATGTCTTCATCATCAAAGGGGTGGCGCGGGACATACCGACGGAAACCATTTTCAAAGGTGTATGGCCCTTCCTTATAGCGCTATTTGTCTGTCTTGCCATACTGATGGCCTTCCCTCAGATAGTCACCTTTTTACCCAATCTCATGTCCTGACCGGTTATTTGCGATAGTTGATGAAATATACTAAAATTAAACTGAATTAATTCGGGAAAGGGGTGTTTGCATTTTTGAATTTGCCTTTTGTAATAGCCGCCACCACCGAAACCGTTAAAAATACAGTTTTTAATAGCGGTTTTTTGATTACCGTCGCCATAATCGTTTTTTCAACCCTTCTCATAGCTTTTATAACCCATCTCAAAAAGGACAAGTGTTTAAAAAACCTTAGATCCGACATAGTGACCGTGTATTTTAACGACGGCAGAATGATAAAAGGCCGTTTCGATGTGGAAAACACCGGTTCAGAGATTATCTTCACAAATGATGTCATAGGGGAAAAAAGGAGTCAGATAATATACAAGGAAGAATATGATCAAGTCCGGGTGTTCGCCCGTTATTATAATGATATGGACCCACGACGTTCAAAAGAACTGAATAAAAACATGAAAAAAACCTATCATCCCAATATTTTCAGACGCTTAAAACGGAGCATACTTATTTTCTTCAAAATAATAAATGATTCCTTAATGGATATCTTCTCAGCCCTTTCCGGAAGAATAAAAACGGCAAATCCCGGTTATGCAAATAATGAAGCATATATATCTAAAGTAAATAAAGAAGCCATCAATACGGTCGATGCCACTTATAACCCCCTTCTGGAAAAATACATCGGCAACCATGTGATTTGTTCCCATGTTTTCAACGGAGCGGCTTATGAGTGCCGGGGGATAATACCTCCTCATATATTGAGCTTCTTGACGCAAAGTATTCGGTAGGCGACCTTGACATAACCGAGGCTGACATTGTTCTCCCGAGAAGCACGACAAAGGTGAGGCATCTTGCGGATAATACAGCCGGCATATTGAATTCGAATCACGATTTTCACTTGAAAAGATATAAAAAGAGAATTAAAAAATCAAGCCATGACGACATTAAAAAAGGGGTGGGGGAAAATGATAAGAGTTGACAACCTTACACAGACATACAGCAGCGGTAAGGGTGTTTTCGACCTTAGCTTCGAAATCAAAGAGGGGGAGGTTTTCGGATATCCGGGTCCAAACGGCGGCGGCAAGACCACCACCATACGCAATTTACCGGGAGTCCTTTCTTCATGTGTTTTCAGGGACA